>NZ_BAAAZP010000004.1:18874-35533 GCF_039536965.1 Nonomuraea antimicrobica
CGGCCGCCTGGTACGCCGCCGGGCTGCTCGAACCGGCCGTGTGGGAGCGGTTCCTGGGGGCGTACCTGGCCTCCGGCGGGCCCGCGCTCGGGCCGGGCGACGACCCCTGGGCGCGGCTCGACGTGCCCGCGCGGGCGCTCACCGTGCAACTCGCGGCGGTGGCCGTGGTCAACGCCGGGCGGGAGGAGCGGGAACTCGACGAGGTCGAACATTCGTTGGTCGAATCGTGCAACAGAATCGTCCGAGCGTGACGGGGTTGCGCGCGGTAGGTTTCACCCTGAGACCTCGAAGCCAAGGAGAGCGACTTAGATGCATTGCCCAAAGTGTCGCGGCAACATGCGGACCTATGAGCGCAACGGCGTCCACATCGAGCAGTGCGACAACTGCCGCGGGATCTTCCTCGACTACGGCGAGCTCGAGACCCTGACCCGCATGGAGACGCAGTATCACGCCGCTCCGCCCCCCGCCCCCGCCCCCGGCCCCGCCTGGGGCGCCCCTCACCACGGCGGTCACCACGGCCACCACGGCCACCGTGGTCAGCGGAGCTGGGTGGGCATGCTGTTCTCGACCTGAACCCGTGAGGCCGCGCACCCGAGGTGCGCGGCCCTCCGTTTTCCTGGAGACCACCGCCGAAGGAGCGGCCCGGTCAGCCGGGGAAGTCGTCCGGGTCGACCGGCGCGGTGCGGGCGTTGCCGCCGGAGATGGCGTGCAGCGTGATCCGCCAGTCGTGCCAGAGGATCTGCGTGGCGGTGTAGGTCGTCTTGAACTTCACCGTCTTCTCGAACTTTTCGAAGCTGCAGTCGCGGGTGAACGCGCGGTTCTTGCCGTCCCAGTCGGTGCCGTGCGTGAAGTAGATCTTGTAGTTGCCGTCGCGGACGTTCCGGATCTTGAACTTCGCCTTCTTGCGCACGTAGACGCTGAGCACCTTGCTGCCGCCGCGCATGACGGTGACCACGGCGTCGAGGCTGCCGCCGTTGTCGATCTCCAGCGAGCTGCGCCCGTTGAACGAGCCGCCCTTGCGCACGAACGTGCCGTTGCCCAGCCGCCGGTTCTTCCGGTCACCGGCCTTGACCTCGACGACATCGGCCGGGTAGTCACCGGCGCTCTCCAGCGCCTGTCCCGCCTCGTCGAGCGCGGCCAGCGAGTCGTCGAGGTCGGTTAACACGGCCGAGGACGTGCACAGGTCGCGCGCGCCCACCTTGCCCGCCGTGGTGCCCAGCTCGGTGGTGAAGTCGCGCAGGCTGCTCACGTACGCCTCGTGCTGGGTGCGCACGGCGTCGGGCGGCGTGAGCGCGGCCAGCGCGTCGGCCGCGCCGTTCAGCGTGTCCTCGGCCTTGCCCACCCGCTGGTCCAGGGCCTTGACCCCGCGCGCCCCGGCCAGCGAGGAGATCGCGTCGGTCATCGGCTTGCGCCGGGTCTCCAGCTCGCTCTTGTACGCCTCCGGAGTCAGCGCGGCCGGGCCCTGGCCGCCGCCGGGCGTGCCGCCGCCGGTGGGCGCGGCGCCGTCGCCGCCCGCGACGCCCGAGATCCTCGGCTCCCCTCCGGACGGCGAGAGCCCGCCCGTGGAGCACGCGCCGAGGGCGGACAGGGTCGCCAGAGCCAGAACGCAGGAGATCAACCGGGGTGTAGCCACCTGCCACACTATCGTCGGATTGATCCCCAACCGTCAATCACGATTCGGCCAGTCCCTCGTCCCTGTCCTGCCGGAGCCACCTGGTGATCCCCAGCGTCTCCAGGAACGGCAGGTCGTGGCTGGCCACGATGAGCGCCCCCCGATACGCCGACAGCGCCTGGGCGAGCTGGCGGACGCTGGCCATGTCCAGGTTGTTGGTGGGCTCGTCCAGCAGCAGGAGTTGCGGCGGCGGCTCGGCCGACAGCAGCGCGGCCAGCGTCGCGCGGAACCGCTCGCCGCCCGACAGCGTGCCCACGGCCTGGTTGACCCGCTCCCCGCGGAACAGGAAGCGCGCCAGGCGGGCGCGTACGTCGTTCACCGAGGCGGACGGGGCCGCGGCGCGCACGTTGTCCACCACGCTGAGCGCGTCGTCGAGCAGGTCGAGCCGCTGCGGCAGGTAGCGGACGGGCACGTGGGCGCCGTGCTCGACGATGCGCTTGAGCAGCGTGGTCTTGCCCGAGCCGTTGGGGCCGAGCAGCGCGATCCGCTCGGGCCCGCGCACGACCAGCTCCTCCAGCACGACGGCGAAGGGGGCCGCCTTGTCGTCCGTGCCGTCCGCGCCGTCCGGATCATCCGGGTCGTCCGGCCGTCGGCGGGGCTCCAGCGGGAGGGTCAGCACCGTGCGCCCGGCGGGCACCTCGGTGCCGGGGAGCTGGATGCGCAGCTCCGCGTCGTCGCGCACGGCCTGCTCGGCCTCGCTGAGCCGCTCGCGCGCCTCGTCCAGCTTCTCCTGGTGCAGGCCGCGCTGCTTGCCCGCGGTGACCTGGGCCCTGCGTTTGAGCCCGTTGGCGATGATCTTCGACGCCTTCTTGTTCTCGAACGCCTTCCGACCGGTGCGCAGGCTCCTGTCGATCCTGGTCCTGGCGTCGATCAGCTCGCGCTGCTGGCGGCGTACCTCGCCCTCGGCGGTGCGTACGGTGCGCTCGGCGGCCTCCTGCTCGGCCGCGAGCTGTTCCTCGTAGGCGGTGAGGTTGCCCCCGTACATGCGTACGGAGCCGTCGCGCAGCTCGGCGATCTGGTCGGCCAGCTCCAGCAGCGCGCGGTCGTGGCTGACCATGAGCAGCACCCCCTGCCAGGCGCTCACGGCGGCGTAGAGGCGGCGCCGCGCGTCCAGGTCGAGGTTGTTGGTGGGCTCGTCGAGCAGCAGCACGTCGGGCCGTTTCAGCAGTTGCGCGGCCAGCGCGACCATGATGGTCTCGCCGCCGGACAACGTGCCCACCGTACGGTCGAGGCCGACGTGCCCGAGCCCGAGCCGGTCCAGCTCGGCCTGGGCCCGCTCCTCGACGTCCCAGTCGTCGCCGACGGCGGCGAAGTGCTCCTCGGCCACGTCACCGCCCTCGATGGCGTGCAGCGCCGCCCGCGTCGCGCTGATCTCCAGCAGGTCCGACACGGTACGGCTCGCGCCCAGCGGGACATTCTGCGGCAGGTAGCCCACCACGCCCGCGACGGAGACGGACCCGGACCGCGGGGTCAGCTCCCCGGCGACAATCTTGAGCAGGGTGGACTTGCCCGACCCGTTGAGCCCGATGAGCCCGGTACGTCCCGCGGGAAACGCGGCGTCGAGGCCGTCGAGCACGCTCGTCCCGTCCGGCCAGCCGAAGGTGACGTGATCGACAACAACAGAAAAAGTCATAAGGCGGCTCCCATCACAAAAGAATCGACATTTCGTGACTTGGCGGGAATCACCGCTGTACGCGCAACACACACGGAGGCCGCGACACACGGAGGCTCGGAGTTGGAGCCCGTGGTCTGAGGCGAGGATTTCCTCGAGGTCCAGGTGAGTGCGCGCATGCCCACGACAGGGCGGAACGGCGCGGTGCCCGCGACCTCAGATCCTCACGTCAACTGCCCCCACGGGTCGGCGATAAGACGCTGGGGAGTCTATGCGACCCGCGGATCACCTGGCAAGGCTCCTGGCCCGGTGCGCCGCCACGTTCACCCGGTTCGCGCAGGCCAGGGTGCAGAACCGGCGCTTGCCGTTGCGGGAGGTGTCGACGAACACGGTCTCGCAGCCCTCCCGGTCGCACCGGCCCAGCCGCCTGCCCCCGGCGAACGACAGCGCCATGGCCAGCCCGCCCGCCGTCGTGTCCTTCGCCCTGGCGACGATGTCGGCGTCGACGGCGAAGAAGTGCAGATGGGGCTCGCGGCCGTCGTGGGCGCTCACGTACGGCTTGGCCGCGGTCTCGTCGAGCAGCTCGTTGACCAGCTTGATCTGCGTCTCCTGGTCCCGCTCCCCGAACACGGGGGCGAGCCGGGCCGCCCACACCCGCAGCTCCCCCGCCTGGGCGGGGGTGACGGCGGCGCGCAGCAGGCGGTGCTCGGTCAGCATTGCCTCGACGGCGGCGGGACCGAAGTCGGACGCGTTGACCAGCGCCGCCGCCAGCGCCGCACCATTGCCGCCGTAAGCGTTGAAATGCATAAGGCCATTACATCAAGTTGGAATCATGCACACCAGAGACCTGCATGATCCGCTCGCCATGACCGTCGTCTCCACACACCGCACTTCCGAGGGCGTGGTCTCCTACCTCAGGTGCGCGTGCGGGGTGTGGGAGGTGCGCGCCGCCCGGCTCGTCGGCGTCGCCTCGCCGGGGCCGAGATCGTTGCGAACCGTCGACTGAAGCCGGCGCGGGCCGCGCCGGGGCCGAGATCGCCGCGGATTGTCGACTGAGACGGTGCCGTCAGCCTAGAGTCGGGGCCAACATCCCCCAGGAGGTCAGGCATGTCCAGCATTCCCTCCCTGCTTCGCGACCGGATCGCGGCGACCCCCGACGCCGAGGCGTACCGTGTGCCCTCGGGCGACGGGTGGACCTCGTTGACATGGCGGGAGGTGGGCGAGCGCGTACGCCGCCTCGCACTGAGCCTGTCCGAGCTGGGCTCAGGGCCGGACACCCGCGTGTCCATCCTCTGCTCCACCCGCCTCGAATGGATCATCTGCGACCTGGCCGTGCTGGCGACCGGGGCGGCCACCACCACGATCTACCCCTCCAACACCGCCGCCGAGTCCGCGTTCGTCATCACCGACTCGGGCAGCACGATCGTCATCGCCGAGAACGACGAGCAGGTCGCCAAGCTGCGGTCGGTGCAGAAAGAGGTGCCCGACGTCACGCGCGTGATCGTCATCGACGGCTCGCCGAGCGACGACGGCTGGGTGGTCACGCTCGCCTCGCTGAGCGAGGGCCCGCAGAGCGGCGGCTCGCAGAGCGGCGGCTCGCAGAGCGGCGGAGATGACGGCGGCGCCGACTACGACGCGATGGTGGACGCCATCGGACAGCACGACCTGGCCACCCTCATCTACACCTCCGGCACCACCGGCCGCCCCAAGGGCGTGGAGCTGACCCACGACAACTGGCTCTACGCGGCCGGGGCGGTCCGTGAGATCGACCTGCTCTCCCCCGCCGACCTGCACTTCCTGTGGCTGCCGCTGTCGCACTCGTTCGGCAAGCTGCTGGAGGTCGTGATGATCGAGGTGGGCGTGGCCACCGCGATCGACGGCCGCCTCGACAAGATCGCCGAGAACCTGGGCGTGCTCAAGCCGACCGTCATGGCCGCCGCGCCGCGCATCTTCGAGAAGATCCACAACACGGTGGCGGCGAACATGCAGCGCGACGGCGGGCTCAAGCTGCGCATCTTCAACTGGGCGCGGCAGACCGGCGCCCGGGTCGTACGGGCCCGCCAGCGCGGCGCCGAGGTCCCGTTCAGCACCCGGGCCGAGTACGCCCTCGCCGACCGCCTGGTCTTCGCCAAGCTGCGCGAGCGCTTCGGCGGCCGGATCCGCTTCTTCATCTCCGGCGCCGCCCCGCTGTCGCAGGACATCGCCGAGTTCTTCGACGCGGCAGGACTGACGATCCTGGAGGGCTACGGCCTGACGGAGACGTCGGCGGGCAGTTTCCTCAACCTGCCGCAGTCGGTGCGGTTCGGCACGGTCGGGCTCCCGTTCCCCGGCACCGGGGTGCGCATCGCCGACGACGGCGAGATCCTCATCGGCGGGCGCGGCGTCATGCGCGGCTACCACGGGCTGCCGGTGGAGACCGCCGAGGCGCTGGAGGACGGCTGGCTGCGCACGGGCGACATCGGCGAACTGGACGAGGCCGGGCGGCTGCGCATCACCGACCGCAAGAAGGAGCTGATCAAGACCTCGGGCGGCAAGTACGTCGCGCCGACGTACCTGGAGGGCCGGATCAAGGCGGCCTGCCCGTACCTGTCGCACGTGTTCGTGCACGGCGACCGGCGCAACTACGTCACGGCGCTGGTCACCCTCGACATGGACGTGGTCGAGCCGTGGGCGCGGGCCGAGTCGCTGCCCACCGACCCCGAGGAGCTGCGCGAGCACCCGCGCATGCGCGCCGAGGTCGAGAAGGCGATCAAGCAGGTCAACGAGGGCGAGGCCAGCTACGCCACGGTCAAGAAGTTCGCGATCCTGGGCGGGGACTTCACGGTGGAGACCGGCGAGCTGACGCCCAGCCTCAAGATCAGGCGCAAGGCCGTCGAGGAGCGCCACGGCGAGGTCCTCGACGCCTTCTACGCGTAACCGGCGCGCTCCCCCGCCTGCCGGTCCGCCCTCCGGCGCCACGTCGCCCGCCCGGCTGGGCGACGTGGCGCCGGAGGAGAGCACGCCGTCCCAGACCTCCGACTCAGGCCGCCGGAGGGTCACCACACCCGCTCGGCACCCGGCAGCCGCCTCTGCTGTTCAGCGTTACCATGCACCAGTGGTGAGCAGCGTTAAGTAGTAGCTGGAAGGGGGTGTTCCATGGGCAAACTGGAGACGGAGCTGCTCAAGGGGACGCTGGAGGGCATCGTCCTCGCGACCGTGTCCGCGCGGCCCGCGTACGGCTACGAGATCACGGCGCGGCTGCGCGACCAGGGCTTCTCCGACATCGCCGAGGGCACGGTCTACGCGCTGCTCGTCAGGATCGAGCGGCGCGGCCTCGTCGACGTGGAGAAGGTCCCGTCCGAGAAGGGGCCGCCGCGCAAGGTGTACTCCCTGAACGCTCAGGGGCGGGAATACCTCGAAGAGTTCTGGAGGACCTGGAGCTTCCTCGCGGAACGGCTCGAACAGCTCCGCGAGGGCGGCAACCAGCCAACGGACCCGCCCTCGACCCGGCTCTCACGTTCGTGACGGCCGTCCCAGAAACCACTCCAGCGGATTATCGGGTCCGACAGAGGGCAGTCGAACGGTGAGTCGTCGATCGAAGGAGGGACATCATGGTCGTGAAGCCCGCCGAGGGCGCACACGGCAGGCGGATCACGTTGCCCGTGGTCGGCGCGCTGTCCCTGCCCGAGCCCCGGCACCTTGCCTTCTACGCGGTCCTGGTCTCGTTGGGGGTGCTGGAGATCGTGGAGTGGCCCGTCGTGGGCGTCATCGCAATCGGCCATGCGCTGGCCAGCCAGCGCCGCTTCGTCATCTTGCAGGAGGCCGGAGAGGCCGCTGAATCAGCGTGACATGCCGATGAGCGGCAACGGCACGCCGCGGACGGCGGGACGGTCCCGGCAGAAGATCGCGATCAACGTGCAACTCCCCGCCCGCCTGGATCTCTGACGTCTTCGCCGTGCGCATGCCATGAGCATCCCCGGCCTGCCAGGTCGCCCGCTGGCACAGATCGGACCTCTCACCTGACCCCGGCAGCCCGTTCAGCCTGCCCCCACACCGTCCCCGACTCGGCCGGACCAGGTTTTGCCGAAACGGCATCAGCATTTGCGACCGACTCCGCCACCGTCGCATGATGCCCGCCTGCGCCCCACGTTCGGCGATCCCCGGCACTGGCCGGTGGCCGCCCTGGCGTATGCACACCGATCGAACCGGCAGGAACGGAGAACTCATGGCACGGCCTCCCCAGATCATGGATGTCACACATCGGCTGGTTTCCACTCCGGCGGGCAGGACGCATCTCGTGGAGCAGGGTGCCGGACCGCTGGTGCTCCTGGTGCACGGGTTCCCGGAGTTCTGGTACTCCTGGCGCCATCAGCTACCGGCGCTGGCCGCGGCCGGATACCGCGCGGTCGCCATCGACGTTCGCGGCTACGGACGATCCTCCAAGCCCTCGGAGGTGCCCGCGTACCGGATGCTCGAACTCGTCGAGGACAACGTCGCGGTCGTGGAAGCGCTCGGTGAGAAGACCGCGGTGATCGTCGGGCATGACTGGGGCGCGACCATCGCCGCCAGTTCCGCACTCACCAGGCCGGACGTCTTCCGCGCGGTCGCCCTGCTGAGCGTCCCCTACACGCCGCCCGGCGGGCCGCGGCCCAGCGAGGTCTTCGCGCGGATGGGCGGGGACGACGAGTTCTACGTGTCCTACTTCCAAGATCTGGGCAGGGCCGAGGCGGAGATCGAGCCGGACGTCCGCGGCTGGCTCGCCGGCCTCTACGCCGCCCTGTCCGCCGACACCATGCCGGCGCCCGGCGCCCCCGACCCGCACTTCGTGAGCCGAGGCGGGACGTTGCGCGACCGGTTCCCGGCCGGTCGGCTGCCCGCCTGGCTCAGCGAGAACGAACTCGACCGCTACGCCGCGGAGTTCGAGCGGACCGGCATGACCGGGGCGCTCAACCGCTACCGGAACATGGACCGGGACTGGGCGGACCTCGCCGGCTTCTCCGGCAAACCCATCACCCAGCCGTCCCTGTTCCTCGGCGGCGCCCTGGACGCCTCCACCACCTGGCTGACCGAGGCGATCCAGGCGTACCCCACCACCTTGCCCGGACTGGTCGCCTCGCACGTTCTCGACGGGTGCGGCCACTGGATCCAGCAGGAGCGCCGAGACGAGGTCAACCGCCATCTCACCGACTGGCTCGCCGCCCTCCCGACCTGAGCACCGCAGAAGGGGTCTGGTCCCCGCTCCCCCGCTGGTCGGCCACCCGCGAATCACCGATAACAGTGCGGCGTTGTCATCGATTCACCCTGCGCGTTATCATCGACTACATGGATACGAGATCGGCGATAATCTCGGCGGCGGCGGACCTGCTGGCACACTCACCCAGCGGCGACGTGTCCACCCGCGCAGTGTGCGAGGCGGCAGGTGTGCAGCAGCCCGTGCTGTACCGGTTCTTCGCCGACAAGGACGGCCTGCTGGCCGCGACCGTCGACCACGTCTGGGACCAGTATCTGGAGACCAAACGCGCGGCCGCGGCGTCCGAGGACCCGTTACAGGACCTGCGGGCGGGGTGGGACAGCCACACCGCGTTCGCGCTCGCCCATCCCAACGCCTACAAGCTGATGTTCTCCCCGGCGCTGCGCGCCAAGCCTGAGGCGGCCGAGGAGGCCATGCGCATCCTGCGCGGTGTGCTCGAGCGGCTCGCCGCGCAGGGACGCCTCCGGGTGACGCCGGAGGTGGCCGCGCGCATGGTCATGTCCGCCAACACCGGCGTCGCGCTCGCCCTGCTCACCCACCCCGCGCAGTATCCGGACGCGAGCCTGTCACCCCTGGTCCGCGACGCGATCCACCGGGCCATCCTGCTCGACCCCACCGCGGACACCTCCGCGGGCGACGCGCGGCAGGCGGCCGCCACCACCCTGATCGCCTCGCTCGACCTGCTCACCCCCGAGCCGTTCAACTCCGCGGAGGCCGGGCTGCTCAAGCACTGGCTGACCCAGATCGCCGAACCCGACCGGCCCCGCTGACCCCTGCTCGCGACGCCCGAGCCCCAGCCGGCTCTCGGTGCCGGGTCAGCACGTCCGAAAACACAAAGGACAAGACATGAACGACCACACCACCACCCGCGTCGCCCTCGTCACCGGTGGCTCCGGCGGCATCGGCCGGGCGGTCGCGGAGCGCCTGGCCGGCGACGGCATCGCGGTCGCCGTGCACTACGCGGGCAACAGGGCCAGGGCCGATGAGACGGTCACCGCGGTGACCTCGGCCGGAGGCAGGGCGATCGCGGTCAGCGGCGACGTCGCCGACGAGCACGCCATGTCCGCGGCCTTCGAGGCCGTCGAGCGGGAGTTCGGCGGCATCGACGTCGTCGTCAACACCGCGGGCGTCATGCACCTGGCCCCGATCGCGACCCTGGACCTCGACGAGCTCGACCGGATGCACCGCACCAACATCCGCGGCACCTTCGTGGTGTCCCAGCAAGCGGCCCGGCGGGTGCGCGCCGGCGGCGCGATCATCAACTTCTCCACCTCCGTCACCCGTCTGAGCTTCCCCACCTATGGCGCCTACGCGGCGAGCAAGGGCGCGGTGGAGGCCATGACCTTGGTCCTGGCCCGAGAACTGCGCGGCAGGGACATCACCGTCAACGCCGTGGCCCCGGGCCCCACCCCCACACCGCTGTTCCTCCAGGGCAAGGACCAGGCCACGATCGACAACCTGGCCAAGGCCGCCCCGCTCGAACGCCTGGGCGCCCCGCAGGACATCGCCGAAGTGGTCGCCTTCCTGGCCGGACCGGCCCGCTGGATCAACGGCCAGGTCCTGTACGCCAACGGCGGCCTCGTCTGACCCCAACCGAAGGAGATCGATGCCATGAACGACCTCGCCGTGATCACCGGCGCGTCCAGCCGGGCTCGTGGCGAGACGGGGGATCGTGCTCGACACCAAAGCCTGACGCACAAGAAGAGCAGCTCAGATCACGGCGCTGAATCTCGAACCCGCAGCTCCCCGCCACCGACATCGACGACAGGCGAGCGAACACCTCCCGCTCGCTCCCGGATATGACCTTCAGCACACCAGCCGCCGACGGTGGCCCATCCGTTCAGCAGCACGCGGGTACAGTGAGCTGCCGTGGCCGGTCGGCCTGGGGCGCTACGGAGCGGGGCGGGAACACTGGTCGTCAGCGCGCTCCGACGTGCTCTGTGAAAAAACCGTGAAATAACCGCGAACAAGGGCGCCCACATCGGGCAATCAGCGCCGACCCTCTTTCGAGAAAGGCGCCGGATGCATGACCCTTCTTCCAACCCCTCCCTACGGGTGGCCGCCGAGGCGGACGACGCGTCGGTCATCGCGAACTCGTGCCGCGACCCCGAGTGGTTCTCAGTGATCTTCGACCGGTACTTCACCGCGATCCACCGCTACGCCGCCGCCCGGCTCGGGCCCGCCGCCGCCGACGACGTGGCCGCGGAGACGTTCCTGGCCGGGTTCGACCAGCGCGGCCGCTACGACCTGACCCGTCCCGAGGCCAAGGCCTGGCTGTACGGCATCGCGACCAACCTCATCGGCCGCCACCGCCGCAACGAGCTGCGCCTCTACCGGGCGCTCAGCCGTTCGGCAGCCCGCGACGACGTCGAGAGCCACGCCGACCGGGTCACCGACCGGGTCACCGCCGAGCAGCTCAGCCCTCGGCTGGCTCTCGGCCTCAAAAGCCTGTCCCCGGGCGACCGGGACGCGCTGATGCTCGTTGCCTGCGCCGGACTCAGCTACGCGGAGGTGGCCTTCGCCCTGGGCGTCCCCATCGGCACCGTCAGTTCCCGGCTGAACCGGGCCAGAGCCAAGCTGCGCACGATGCTCGGTCACCCGGCGAAGGAGGTCTGAACCATGGAAGAGCTGCAGGAACTGCGCCGCTACCACGACGCGATCCCGGAGCCCGCTCCGGAAACCATCGGCGTGGCCCGCTCGCGCCTGGGCACGCACATGCACGGGAGCCGACGGCGGCGAGCCCGCCGGATCCGGCCGATGTGGGCGCTGACCGTGGCCGGGGCAGCCGCCACGGTAGCCGTGGCCGTGACGGTCGTGGCAGTGACGGCCGTACCCGACAGCGGGAAAGCCCCGCAGGCCCCCCAGGCGCAGCCGCCCACCGTCACCGAGCTGCACCTGCGCCCGGTGGCCAACGCCCAGGACGTGGCCGACAACGCGGCGTTGCTGGCCGGCGACGAGCCCGCATGGACAGCCGAGCCCACGCAATGGGGCTACGTGAAAAGCCTGACCGCCCAGACGCGGGTGGACGGCGGCCGATGGCTACGCGGCAGACCGAAGGTGACCAACACCCGCGAGCAGTGGCGGCAGCTCAACGACAAGGCGTTCGCCCTCGTCGAGGACGGCGAGCTCAAGGTCTACAAGGGGTCGGAGTTCGAGGTGACCTACCCCTACCTGCTCGCCCTGCCGACCGACCCCGCCCAGTTGCTGACCCGGATCTACGAGACGATCGACGCGGAGAACGCCGAGCATCGAGCCTCGTCCCTGGAAAGCGCCCGGCAACGAGCGGAGAACAGCGGCAGGTCACCCGAGGAGGCACAACGCCTGGCCGAGGAGTCGGTGCCCCCTCTCACCTCCGCAGGGCGCGACAGGCAGGCGTTCCAGACGATCGCGATGGGCATGATGGACACCGCGCTGCCCGCCGCCCTCCGTGCCGCCATGTACGGCGCCATGGCCGAGATCCCCGGCGTACGCTACGAGGCCAAGGCCACCGATCTGCTCAAACGCCAGGGCATCACCCTCTACCACGTCCTCGACGGCTACCTGCGCGACGAGATCTTCATCAACCCGAAGACCTACGAATATCTGGGCTACCGCACCATCGTCGTCAAAGACCACAGGGACGAACCTTTCGACACCATGAAGAAAGGCGAGATCCACAACTGGGACGCCCTCGTCAAGGCCGCCATCGTCGACAAGGCCGGACAACGACCCGGCTGACGCCCCGCTCGGCTCTCCGCACCGACCCCTGAGCAGTGGAAATGCGCTGAGCGCGGCCAGGAGTGGCCGGGCCGCTCCTGGATCTCCTATCACTCGACGGCCCGAGTTCGCCCGCGAGCGTGCGTTACAGCGAGATCGTTCAGCCCGGTCGAGCGCTCCGCGGTGTCGACGCGCAGGTTGGTCGTCGTCAACGGGAGCGGCCTGGGCGGTGCGGATCGCGTCCCGGCTGAGAGGAGAGTCCGCGCCGTGCGCGATCGTCAGCCGTCGTGCGTGGTGGCCTGGGCGACCACGCCGGAGTCGGGCAGGCGAGCGGTCCCTTCCAGCCAGCCTTCCCTCGTCGTGCGTCCCTCCTGCGCGTGGGCCCGCGGTCCGGTGCCGCCCGCCTGCCAGGGATGCGGTCCCCCGAGCGGCCGGTACTCGCAACCGGCCGCCTCCAGCCTGGCCAGGTGGCCCTCGCGCAGCCGCTCGACCAGGTACGGGTAGTCGGCAGGCCCGCCGGACCAGAGGGTCTCCGCGATGGCGCAGGCACGGGGGAACACCATGTAGTCCAGGTGCCGCGCGTCCGGGATGTACTCGCTCCACGCCTGGAACTGCCCGCCGAGCACCTTCGCGCGCTCCTGGTCCGTCCACGACGCGGGCCGCGGCGCGAACGACGCCGAGTCCTCCAGCGTGATCGGCCCGCCGATGGACAGCGGCTCCTCGGGCCCGTCCGACTGGTCGAAGTTGAGGTAGGTGGGGTACTCGGGCGTGCGCACCACGTCGTATCCCGCGGCGGCGGCCTGCCGGGCGACGGCCTCGCCGCGCCAGCACATCACGATCGTGTCGGGCAGCACGCCACCGGTCTGGAACGCCTCGTCCCAGACCACCATGCGCTTGCCGCGCCCGGCCAGATGCCCGCCGACCTCGCGCAGGAACCAGCCGTGCAGGTCGCTCGGCCGCTCGGCGCCGATGGCCGCCATGTGGGCGGCCACCTCGGGATCGCCCGGCCAGTCCTTGGTGACGCACTCGTCGCCGCCCAGGTGCACGTAAGGGGTGTCGATGGCGGTGAGCAACTCGTCGATCAGCTCGCACACCAGCTTGACCGTGGCGGGGACCGGCTTGAGCACGCCTGCCGAGATGCCCCAGCCCCGCAGCACCTCGTCGGCGCCGGTGCCCAGCTCGGGGAAGGCGGCCAGCAGCGCGGAGGCGTGGCCGGGCAGGTCGATCTCGGGGACGACGGTGATCCCGCGCTCGGCGGCGTAGGCGGAGACCTCGGCCAGGTCGTCGAGGGTGTAGTAGCCGCCGTGCGGCGTGCCGTCGGGGGTCGGGTTCGCGTGGTGATGTCCGGCCATGGTCTCGCGGCGGTGCGTGGACACCCTGTTGATCTCCGGATATCTCCTGCTCTCGATGCGCCAGCCCTGATCGTCAGTGAGATGCAGGTGGAGGCGGTTCATCCGATGCATGGCGAGCAGATCGACATAGCGCAGCAAGGTGTGCTTGGTCATGAAATGCCGGGCGACGTCGAGCATGCCGCCACGCCAGTCCAGCGCGGGCTCGTCCTCGACCTCTCCACACGGCACCACACCACCCGGGCGTCCGGCGGCGCGGTACGCGTTCGGGCCGAGCAACTGCTTCAACGTCTGTACGCCGTGCCGTACCCCATCGGGATCAGCCCCGACGATCTCGGCCCCGCCCGTCGAGACCCGCAACCGGTAGGACCCAGGGCCGCCCGGACCCAGGCGCACGGACAGCGCGCCCTCGGGCCCGGCAGCCGCGGGCAGCGGGCCGAGCAGCAGCCGCACCACCTCGACCAGGCCGGGATCGCCGTGCACGCTGCCGAGCGCGAAGCCGCCCTCGCCGCGCGCCGCATGACGGGGGGCGGGCAGCAAGGTGCGATAGGGATCGGTCATGCCAGTGCCTTTCGTGAGCTTCCGGTACGGAGACAGAGTGCGAGGGGCACGATGACCCCGGAGGAGACGGCGACGGCGGCGAGCGCGTTCGCGTGCCGTAGCGCGCGCACAGCCGTCCGCTCACGGTCATGGCCAGGCCGGTGCCGACCGCCATGCACATGAGCGCGACGCCGAGGCCGCCGGTGCTGACACCCAGATGGTCTTTGACCGAGGGGATGCGGACCACCCACGTGGCGAAGACGACGCCGTCCAGGAAGAAGAACAGCGGCAGGGACATGCTCGGCAAACTAACAGGATGGGATCCAGAAAGAAAGAGGGCGTGTGATAGACAATCGCCATGTCACGCACCGCCTCCCCGCACACCGCACGCCTGATCAACGACAGGACGGCGTACAACCTGCTGCTCGCCCACGGGCCCCTGTCCCGGGCGGAGTTGCAGCAGCGCTCGGGCCTGTCCAGGGCGACGGTCGGCGACCTGGTCGACCGCATGGTGGAGTCGGGCCTGATCTGCCAGGTCGGCCAGTCGCAGGCCCGGCGGCGGGGTCCGAGCGCGCTGCTCTACGGCGTGGTGGCCGACCGGGCCCACGTGGCGGGCGTGGAGGTCCGCCCCGACCGGGTGCTCGCCTCGGTCGCCGACGTCCTCGGCCGCCAGATCGGCGCCGCCGCGCTGCCCCAGGACCCGGGCGTGGACCCCGACCGGCTCGTGTACGACGCCATCGCCGCCGCGCTGGCCGACGCCGAGGTCACCCGCCTGGACGGCGTCGTCGTCGGCACGCCCGGCGTGGTGGACCCGGTCAGCGGCGACGTGGCCTTCATCCACGCGTTGCCCACCTGGCACGCCAACCTGCTGCCCGGTCTGCGTGACCGGCTCGGCGACGTACCCGTCCTGGTGGAGAACGAGGTCAATCTGGCCGGGCTGGCCGAGCACCGGCTGGGTGCGGCGCGCGGGCACGACACGTTCGCGCTGCTGTCACTCGGCGAGGGGCTCGGCGTGGCGGTGATCCTCGACGGGCGCCTGCACCGCGGCAGGTCGGGCGGCGCCGGCGAGATCGCCTACGCCCCCACCGGTCTCGGCGGCGGCACGTTGCAGCACCTCGTCGGGGGTCCCGCCGTCCGCGAGCTGGCCGCCGCGCACGGCCTGCCCGCCGGGGACAACGTCTCCGCGGTACGGCAGGCCACGCCGGACTTCCTGGACGCGCTGGCCGAGCGGGTCGCGGTCGCCGCCATGGGGATCTGCGCGGTCGCCGACCCCGGATTCGTGGTGCTGGCCGGAGAGATCGCCAGGGCGGCGGGCATGCCGCTCGCCGCCAGGGTGGAGGAGCGGCTCAGGAACGACCTCCCGCTCCTCACCGAGGTCACCGTCGGCACGGTGGAGGGCGACCCGGTGGTGCGCGGCGCGGTGGTCATCGCCCTGGAACGGCTGCACAGGGAGACGTTCGGCCGGGACGTTGCACAGTGAGCGGACATGCGCACCGGTTGATCGAAGCTGATTGATTTTGCAGCCAATCGCTTGACATCGAGCAAAATCATGACCCAACATTGCGCCCACTGTTCGACGAAAGGGGCTGCAGTGATGAGAAATCGGCCTGCGGGTCCCGGGCTGGCGCGGCGAACGGCCGATCTGTGGCACCGCACCGTGCCCTGGCGCTGGCTCGCGCCGAGCACGGTCCTCATCGCGTGTGTCATCGTCTTCCCCGCCCTGTACATGGCCTGGATGTCCTTCCTCGACATCAGCAGGATCGGGCTGATCAGGGGCTTCGCCGGGCTGGACAACTACGCCAGGCTGCTCCAGGAGGACGCGCTCGGCCTGGTGATCGGCAACACGCTGCTGTGGCTGGTGATCGTGGTCGGCCTGACCGTGGTGCTCTCGCTCGCGCTGGCGCAGTTCCTGTCCAAGGAGTTCTTCGGCCGCAGGATCGTCAGGCTCGCGCTGCTGGTGCCGTGGGCGACCTCACTGGTGATGACCGCGACCGTGTGGCGCTTCATCTACGAGGGTGGCAACGGGCTGCTCAACCGGCTGCTCATGGATTTGTCGATCATCTCGGCGCCGGTCGACTGGTACAAGGATCCCGCCACCGCCCTGTACTCGGTCATGGCGGTCGGGATCGTCACGTCGATGCCGTTCACCACGTACGTGCTGCTGTCGGGGCTGCAGACGGTGCCGCACGACGTGCTGGAGGCCGCGAAGATCGACGGGGCGGGGGCGTGGGCGACCTGGCGACGGGTGACGCTGCCGATCCTGCGGCCGTCGCTCATGATCGCACTGATTCTTAACATGCTGCACGTCTTCAACGCGTTCACCGTGATCTGGGTGATCATGGGCAAGACGGCGGGGAACCATGCCGACACGACGGTGACCTGGCTGTACAAGATCGCGTTCACCGCCCAGCTCGATGCGGGCGAGGCGGCGGCGCTGGGCGTGCTCAACGTGGTCTTCCTGCTCGTGCTCATCCTGCTCTTCGTGCTGGTCCTGCGGCCTCACCGCAATCCCGCGGCGGCCGACGAGACGCCCGCTCCCGCACCCGCCGTCACCGCCTCG
>NZ_BAAAZP010000004.1:35547-74369 GCF_039536965.1 Nonomuraea antimicrobica
CGGACGTCCCGTCCCGGCACCGCGGCGCCCGGTCCGGGCGAGCCGGAGCAGGCCGGTCCTGGTCCGCGCGGGCCGGGGATGGCGGCGCGTCCGCCCCGTCGTGCTCCCGGTCGTCGGGTTCGCGGTGGCACTGTTCTTCATCGCCCCCTACGCCGCGATGCTGTCCGGCTCGCTCAAGACCGACGCCGAGCTGTTCGCCGTCCCCGCGACGTACCTGCCGGAGAACTGGGCCTGGTCCAACTACGCCGACGTGTGGAGACAGATCCCGCTGGCCGACTATTTCCGGGTCAGCCTGACCGTCGCGCTGGTCTCCACGGCGCTCGTGCTGGTCGTCGCCGCGCCGGCGGCGTACGTGCTGGCCCGCGCCAGGTTCCGGGGACGGTCGGCCTACCTGGGCGTGATCCTCGTGACGCAGATGTTCCCGGCGGTCGCGCTGCTCATCGGGCTGTACCAGCAGGCGCTGGCGGTGAACGGGATCAACAGCTACGCCGTCATCATCGCCATCAACTCGGCCTTCAACCTCGCGTTCGCGGTGTGGATCCTGCACGCGCACTTCAGCTCGATCCCCGTGGAGATCGACGAGGCCGCGATGATGGACGGTCTCGGCCGGTTCCGGATCATGCTGCGCATGATCCTCCCGCTGGCCGCCCCCGGCCTCGTCACCGTGATGATCTTCACCTTCATCCAGGTGTGGAACGAGTTCGTCATCGCGTTGACGCTCTTCAACGACCCGGCCTCCGGACGCGTGCCGCTCACGGTCGGCGTCCAGCAGTTCATCGGCCTCTACGAGACCAACTACCAGTATCTCTTCGCCGCCGCGCTGATGGCGATCGTGCCGGCGGTGATCCTCTTCGCGCTCATCGAGAAGCATCTGGTGAGCGGCCTGACCGCAGGTAGCACCAAGTGACATGAGAAGGACTGGCGTGACATGAGCTCCAGAAGAAGATCACGACTTGGCGGCCTGGCCGCGACGGCCGGCCTCGTACTCGCGCTGGCCGCGTGCGGCGGCGGCACGGGCGGTGGCGGCGAGCAGCAGTCCGTCAAACTGGTCGTCGCCCAGTACACCCAGGGCACGCGACCCTACTGGGACGAGCTGATCAGGTCGTTCGAGGCCGCGCACCCCGGCAAGAACGTCGACCTCCAGGTGATCGACTGGGGAAACCTGCAGAGCCAGGTCAACACCATGGTCCAGACCAAGCAGTTCCCCGACATCCTCAACATCAACGTCTTCGCCGACTACGCGGAGGCCGGGCTGCTCTACCGCGCCGACGAGGTGGTCTCCAAGGAGGTGCTGTCGGACTTCCTCCCCTCCTTCGCCGAGAACGCCACCTATGACGGCACCCAGTACGGCCTGCCGTTCGTCGCAACCGTCAACGGCATGTACTACAACAAGAAGATCCTGAAGGAGGCCGGTTTCGACAGGCCCCCGGCCACCTGGGACGAGTTCCGCGCGACGGTCAAGGCGATCAAGGCGCTGCCCGGCGGCTACGTGCCGTACGCGCTGGCGCTCGGCGCCGAGGCCGGCGACTACGAGTTCGGCACCTGGGTGCGCGCCAACGGCGGTGACTGGCGTACCGACGGGAAGTGGACCGTCAACGGTGAGCGCAACGTCGAGGCGCTGGAGTTCCTCAAGTCGCTGACCCAGGAGGGCTACACGCAGCCGAACCCCGGCCAGACCAACCGGCCCGACGGCACCTGGCCGCTGTTCGCCCAGGGCAAGGTGGGCATGGTGTACGCGTCATTCGGGACCCGGGCCTTCCTCGACCAGGTCGAGAAGGCGGGCGTGGAGTATGGGACCGCCCCCCATCCCACCAACCACGGGGCCGAGCCGAGCACCCACGGCATCCAGGACTATCTCATGGCCTTCAAGAAGGACGGCAACCAGGCACTGGTCCGGGAGTTCCTCGACTACTTCTACCAGGCCGACAACTACGCCAGGTACCTGAAGGTCGAGGGCCTGCTGCCGACGACCACGTCCGGCTCGGCGGTCATGCGCGAGGACCCGAAGGTCAGCCCGATCGTGGACATGGTGGCCAAGGCCCGCTTCGACCCGACCTCGCAGCCGGTCTGGGCCGAGTTGCGCGGCACGATGGCCGCGGACCTGGGCACCACCCTGGCGCCCGGCGGCGACCCGCGCGCCGTGCTCGGCAAGCTCCAGCAGATCGCCGAGGGCTCCTGACCCGCGAGGACGGCCGACGCCCGGCAAACGGGCATCGGCCGCGCCGGTCCCGCGGCGTGAGTTCGCGCAGCGGTCACACCGCCCAGCGGACCTCGGTGACCTCGCCGGGCTCGGCGGGGGCGGAGGTCCAGTGGACCAGGGTGAGGCCGTCCGGGGTCAGGGAGACCGCGGCGTCGTGCGGGGCGTGGACCGGCCCGCGGAAGGCGGCGGCGTCGCCCGGGTGCCGCCTGCGCAGCAGCACCCCGCCCTCCGTGAGCCCGGCGAGCTCGCACGTCGACCACGCCACCGGGCCCACCCCGACCGGGAGCATCGCCCCGGACCTGGCCGCCAGGCGAATCGGCCGGCCCTGGAACAGCGGCTCGCCGTCACGGCGCAGGACGAACGACTGGTCGACCGGGCCGACGTTGAGCAGGTGGACGAGCCGCCGGCCGGCGCCGTCGACCGTCGAGGTGACGACGAGGCCGGGGGCGGGAGCGTCGTGGGTGTGGCGCGGTCGTACGCCGAGCCGCGCCAGCAGGCCCGTCCAGAAGTCCAAGTGGCACGGGTAGTCGCAGGCGAGCACGATCGCGCGGCCGGCGCCGGCCCGCACCTCCACGCCCACGGCGGCCCCCGACGAGACCTCGCGCACCAGGGTCTCGCCCGCGCCGGTCAACGGCTGCAGGACGTCCACCCTGACCTCGAACGACTCGCCGCGGACCGACGGGAAGCGGTCGGCTCCGCCGTACACGACGGGACCCGGCTCCAGCCCGAGGGCGTCGGCGAGGATCGTGCAGGGGGCGCCGTCCACGTCGCGCTGGGGCAGCAGGCCGGCGAGGAGCAGCCGCCCGCCCGACAGCACGTGGTCGGCGAGACGCCGCTGGACCGCGGCGGCGAGCGTGGACGCGCCGGCCAGGGCGAGCACCGGGGGTAGTTCGGCGGCCTGCACGTCGACCGCGGGGAAGGAGAAGCCCGACAGCAGCAGCGCGCGGGCGAGCACGTCGCGCCCGCCCATGCCGCGGAACCGCTCCAGGTCGGCGACGACCTCGGCGCGGGCGCTGTCGCCAGGATGGCGGTACTCGGTCAGATAGTGGTCGGGGACGAAGCCGAGCGCCAGGCCGTCGTGCTCCTCGTCCATGTCGGCGAGCAGCCCGGCGATGCCGCGGACGGCCCGGGTCACCTCGCGCAGCGCCGGGTAGGACAGGTTCGGCCGGCCCTCGGGGCCGATGGGCGCCGCGAAGCCGTGGCGCTCGCCGGTGAAGGCGATGCGGTCGTTGCCGTCGCCGGAGGGCACGTCGAGCGGCCGGTTGTAGCCGCCCGCGAAGAGGTAGTAGTTGATCAGCCGGTTGCCCTGCGCGAGGCAGAGCCTGACCTTGAGGTCGAGTGCCGACGGCGGCACCAGGCGGCCGAGGTCCTCGCCGTAGTCGCCGGTGCCCGCCTCGAACTCCAGCGACGTCAGCGGCTGGTCGGCGTCGTGCACGGCGGCCATGAACGCGTTGCCGACGTAGAGGTCGGCGACGTTGCCCAC
Source organism: Nonomuraea antimicrobica (assembly GCF_039536965.1). Classification (NCBI taxonomy): domain Bacteria; kingdom Bacillati; phylum Actinomycetota; class Actinomycetes; order Streptosporangiales; family Streptosporangiaceae; genus Nonomuraea; species Nonomuraea antimicrobica. The sequence goes on from NZ_BAAAZP010000004.1 coordinate 39,231, forward strand.
CGTCAGGTCGCCCAGGTAGTGGTCGGAGCCGGAGGTCATCTGGGGCAGGCCCTGGTAGCCGCGGTAGAGCTGGCTGATCCCGATCGGGTAGGTGCGGCCCCGGCCGTCGCCGGTGCCGTGGATGTTGATCAGGAACGGCCCGCCGACCCCGTACGCCTCCGCCCTCTCGCGCAGGAAGGCGATGTACCGGGCGTAGCGGTAGCGCATGTAGTCGCTCAGGTCGTGGTGGAACGCCAGGGACGGCGCCTCGGGCGAGCGGCCCACCGGCCACCGGCCGTAGCGCTCGTGGACGTCGAAGCGTTCCGCGGCCCACGCCGCGAAGTCCGTGAGGACGACCTCGGTCAGGTCGGGCGTGTTGCTCACCCACGAGAGCATCCCGATCTCGTTGTCCAGTTGCACCGCGGCCACCCGACCCGCCAGCACCGGCATGATCGCCGCGTACCACCGGTCGACCTCGGCCAGGAAGTCGGGTGACAGGTAGTCGATGGTCCTGGTGGGGGCCGGGGCGCCGTCCCAGCCCACCGGGTGCACCTGCGGGTGCTGCTCGTAGATCCGGTACGGGATGCCCTCGTTCTTGAGCTCCGCCATCACGAAGGGGCCGGGCCGGGCGATGACCAGCAGGCCCCGCTCCTCGGCCAGATCCAGAAATGTCCGTACGTCGCGGTGCTCGGCCGTGCTGCCGTCCAGGTCGATCGTCCCGTCGGGCAGCTCGTGCACCAGCCACGGCATGTAGGAGGCGACGGCGTTGCAGCCCGCGTCGAGGAGCCAGTCGAGCCGCGAGGCCCAGTCGCGCCTGGGTAGCCGGAAATAGTGCACCTCACCCGCCATCACCAGGGAAGGTGTGCCGTCGAGGAGGATCCTGCGCCTGCCGAACCGCATGAGCCGCATGAGCCGCGTCCTTTCGCCGGGGGGTCTTGCCGCTGTGAGGGTTCTCACATAAGGTCACTGAAAGCGGTTACTGCAAACGTTACGGAAGCAGGCGGCACATGGGCAACAAGCGCCTGACGGTTCGCGAGATCGCCAAGCTCGCCGAGGTCTCGGTGGCCACGGTCTCACGCGTCTCGCGCGGCACCGGTCAGGTGAGCCAGGAGACGCGCGAGCGCGTGCTGCGGATCATCGAGGAGTACGGCTACCGCCCCAGCCAGATGGGCAGGACGCTGGCCGAGCAGCGACACGGCATGGTGGCGATCGTCTTCCCCGGGCTGGCGGGGCCGTACTTCTCGGAGCTGACCCAGGGCTTCGAGTCACAGGCCATGGAGGCCGGCACCGGGGTGCACATCCTGGTCACCCATCACCGGCCCGACTCCGACGACAGCGTGCTCGACATGGCCTCGCGCGTCGACGGCATCGCGATCCACGGCGACACGGTCCGCGCCGAGACGCTGCGCAGGGTCGCCGCGGAGGTGCCCGTCGTGGTGCTGGCCGGGCGGCCGATGGACGGTGTCCCCGCGGTCAGGGCCGACAACTCCACGATCGGCGAGCTCACCCGGCATCTGCTGGTCGACCACGGTTATCGCAGGCTGGCGTTCGTCGGCAACCCCGGCGGCTCGCCCGACGTGACGGACCGGTGGGAGGCGTTCCAGGCCGCGCACAGGCAGGCCCGCGTGACCGCGCCGCGCAACCCGGTGCCTCTGGGCCTGCAGCAGTCCGACGGCGTGCTGGCCGCGGGCGAGTTGCTCGACGGCAGGCGGCCGCCCCGCGCCGTGGTCTGCGCCAACGACGAGACCGCGCTCGGGGTGCTGATCGGCGCGCTGGGCCGCGGCCTGTCGGTGCCGGGTGACCTGGCGATCACGGGTTTCGACGACGTCCCGATGGCGTCGCTGGTGCAGCCGCGGCTGACCACCGTGCGCCAGCCCATCCGAGAGCTCGGCGCCACCACCGCACGGCTGCTCATCTCAGGGCTCGGCAACCGGGGAGCCGTCATGGACGCGGTGCTCGCCACCGAGCCGGTCTTCCGCGAGAGCTGCGGGTGCCCCCGCACATAGCTAAGGAGTGAGTCAGGTGAGACGTCGCACGCTGGCCGGGATCGCGGCCGCCTCGGTGGTGTTACTCGCAGGATGCACGGGCACCGAAGGGGCCGCCCGCGACACCCCGGCGGCCGACGGGATGATCGGCTTCCTGGACTACGGCGATTTCGGGGGCGGCGCAGAGCCCCAGGCCAACTACAACCCCTACCTCGACGCCACCCGCCTGGGAGCCACGGACTACCTCTTCGAACGGCTGATGCTCTTCAACACGTACGCGTGCGCGCCGCAGCCCTGGCTGGCCACCGCGTACGAGTGGACGGACCCGCGCACGCTGGCGTTCACGATCCGCCAGGGCGTGAAGTGGACCGACGGGCAGCCCTTCACCGCCAAGGACGTGGCCTTCTCCTACAACCTGATCAAGCAGCACGAGGCCCTCGACACGCAGGGACTCGGGCGCTACCTGGAGGCGGTGGACGCCACCGCCGACACGGTGACGATGAGGTTCAAGAGCGCGGGCGCCTCGGTGTTCACCCTCGCGGTCAACGTCCCCGTCGTGCCCGAGCACATCTGGTCGAAGGTCCCCGACCCCGTCACCTTCGTCAACGCCGACAACCCCGTCGGCACCGGGCCGTTCACGGTCAAGGCCATGAACCGGCAGCAGCTCACCATCGCCCGCAACCCCGGCTACTGGCAGGCGGACAAGGTGAAGGTGCAGGAGATCCGCTTCCACAAGGCCGACGCGCAGGGCGCCGTCGAGCAGCTCAAGCTCAGCCGCGGCAGCTACGACCACAACGCCATGTTCGTGCCCGACATCAAGAAGGCGTTCGTCGACCGCGACCCGAAGAACAACCACTACTGGTACCCGCCCGGCGGCACCATCAGCTTCTACATGAACCTCACCAAGCCCCCCTTCGACGACGTGGCCTTCCGCAAGGCCCTGACCACGGCCTTCGACCACCGTACGATCATCGACAAGGCGCAGCTCGGCTACGTCAAGCAGGCCAGCCAGACCGGGCTCGTCGTCCCCGGCCAGGAGGCGTGGCTCCCGCAGGGCGTCCAGGACCAGGGCCGCATCGGCTACGACCAGTCCGCCGCCGACGCCGCGCTGACGGCCGCCGGCTACCGCAAGGACGCCGAGGGACACCGGCTCGGCAAGGACGGCAAGCCGCTGGCGTTCACCTTCAAGACCCCGTCCGGCTGGACGGACTGGATGTCGGCCGCCCAGATCATCGTCAAGAACCTCCAGGCGCTCGGCTTCGACGTCGACCTCGAGACGCCCACGCCCGAGACCTACGAACGCGACCGCGCCATCGGCAGCTACGACACGCTCTTCGGCGTGCACGGCGGCTCGTGCAACATGTTCAGGAACTTCTCCGAACCGCTGAGCGCCGACCAGAGCGCCCCCGTCGGCAAGAAGGCGCTCAGCAACTTCGTCCGGTGGAACGACGAGCAGACCGAGGGCCTGCTCGAGGAGCTGCGCGTCGCCACCGACGAGACCGCGCAGAAGCAGGCGGTCGCCGGCCTGTCGAAGATCATGGTGGACGAGGTGCCCATGATCCCGATCTGGTACGGCGCCAAGTGGTTCCAGTACCGGACCAGCAAGGCCGTGGGCTGGCCGAACGAGCGGGACACCTACGCGGGCCCGGGTGACAACCTGCTGATCGTCACGCACCTGAAGCCGGCATGAGGTACTTCCTCCGGCGCACCGGCTTCTTCGCCGCCACGCTCTGGGCGGCGATCACGCTGAACTTCCTCATCCCCCGGCTCCAGCCGGGGGATCCGGCCGAGGCGATCGTGCAGCGGCTGCGCGGCCAGTCGCAGGCCGTCGACCCCGCCCAGGTCGCGGCCGTGCGCAAGATGCTCGGCGCGCCGGAGGGAAACCTGCTCCAGCAGTACGCCGGCTACCTGTCGACCCTCGTGCGGGGCGAATTCGGCGTCTCCTACACCTACTTCCCCTACTCGGTCACGCACATGATCGGCCAGGGCCTGCTGTGGACCGTGGCCCTGGTCGGCGTCACCCAGATCCTCTCCTTCGTCATCGGGACGCTGCTCGGCGCGTGGGCCGCCTACCGGCGCAACACCAGGGTCGACTCGGTGATCACGCTGGGCTCGACGTTCGTCGGCACCCTCCCGTTCTTCTGGCTGGCCCTGCTGCTCATCTACGTCTTCGCGGTCACGCTCAACTGGTTCCCCGAGGGCGGCGGCTACGGCGGCGGCAGCAGCCCCGGCTGGACCTGGCTGTTCTTCTCCGACGCCGTCCAGCACAGCGTGCTCCCCGCGCTGTCGTTGCTGATCGTCGGCCCGATCGGCTGGATCATCGGGATGCGCAACAACATGGTGCAGACGCTGGGCGAGGACTACGCCCGGCTGGCCAGGGCGCGCGGCCTGTCGCGCCCCCGCATCGCGCTGACGTACGGCGCCCGCATCGCCGTCCTGCCCAACGTCACCGGGTTCGCCATCGCGCTCGGCGGCATCCTCGGCGGGACCGTCCTCGTCGAGCAGATCTTCAACTACCCGGGGCTCGGCCGGATGATGTTCGAGGCCGTCTCCAACCGCGACTACCCCCTGATGCAGGCGCTGTTCCTGTTCATCACGATCGGCGTGCTGGTGGCCAACTTCCTGGCGGACGTCCTGTACGGCGTGCTCGACCCCAGGGTCAGGAAGGAGGTGGCGGCGTGACCGCCGAACTGTCCGCCGCGCAGGCGTCCGGGGCCTCGCGGCTGCCCGGCTGGTTCGTCATCCTGTGGCGCAACCGCAAGTGCCGGATCGGGCTGATCCTGCTGGCGGCGTTCACGCTGGTGGCCGTGCTGGCGCCGTGGCTTTCGCCGTACGCGCCGCGCGACGACTCCTACGCCGCCTCGGCGACGCCGTCCGCCGCGCACTGGCTGGGCACCACCGCGCGCGGCGAGGACGTGTTCTCGCAGCTCCTGTACGGCGCCCGCACCTCCTTGATCGTCGGGCTGGCGGCCGGGACGCTGTCCACCGTCGTCGGCCTGGTCATCGGCCTGACGGCGGGCTACCTGCGCGGGGTGGTCGACGAGGTGCTGTCGTTCTTCATCAACCTCGCCCTGGTCGTGCCGGTGCTGCCGCTGATGGTGACGCTGGCGGCCTACTCGCCGGTCAAGGGACTGTGGTTGATCATCATGGTGATCAGCGTCACCGGCTGGGCGTACGGCGCGCGGATCAAACGCTCGCAGATCATCACCCTGCGCACCCGCGACTACGTGACCGCGGCGAAGTTCGCCGGCGACTCCACGGCAAGGATCATCGCCAGGGAGATCCTGCCCAACATGACCTCGCTCGTCGTCGTCGGCTTCATGGGCGCCTGCCTGGGCGCGATCGGCGGCGAGGCGGGGCTGGCCTTCCTCGGGCTCGGCGACCCGGCCACCACGAGCTGGGGCACGATGCTCAACCAGGCCAACAGCGGTGGCGCGATGCTCACCGGCCAGTGGGCGTGGCTCGTGGCGCCGGGCGTGGCCTTCGCCGGGCTGATGATCGCCCTCACGCTGATCAACTTCGGGGTCGACGCGCTCAGCAACCCGCACCTGAGGGAGGACTGACATGGCGTTGCTGGAGGTCAGGGACCTGTCGGTGACCTACAGCCCGCGTGACGGCGCTTCGGTCACGGCGGTCGACCGGGTCGGCTTCGACGTCGCGGAAGGGGAGTTCGTCGGCCTGCTGGGAGAGTCGGGCTGCGGCAAGTCCACGCTGGGCAACGCCGTGCTCCGCCTGCTCGACAAGCCCGCGTCCATCACCGGGGGCACGATCGTCTTCGACGGCGTGGACGTCACCACCGCCGACGAGGACGCCCTGCGGCCGCTGCGCTGGGCGAAGATCTCGACCGTCTTCCAGAGCAGCATGAACTCCCTGAACCCGGTCATCACGGTCGGGGCCCAGTTCGCGGACACCTTCAAGGCGCATTCCGTCGATCCCGGCGACCGGGCGCGGGATCTGCTGGAGCTGGTCTCGCTGGAGCCCGACGTCCTGCGCAGGTACCCGCACGAGCTGTCGGGGGGCATGAAGCAGCGCGTCGCCCTCGCGCTCGCGCTCGCCCTGTCGCCGCGGTTCGTGCTGCTCGACGAGCCCACCACCGGCCTGGACGTGGTGGTCCAGCGCACCATCCTGGACCGGCTGCGCGAGCTGCGGGCCTCGCTCGGCTTCGCCGTGCTCTTCATCAGCCACGATCTCGGCACCGTCATGGAGATGGCCGACCGCGTCATGGTCATGTACGCCGGGGAGATCGTCGAGGACCAGCCCGCCGGCGCGATGCTCGCCGCGCCGCTGCATCCGTACACGCGCGGTCTGCTCGGCTCCTACGCCGACCCGCGCGCGCCCGAGATCACCGTCGACTACGTGCCCGGCCGCCCTCCGGACCTGTCCCTGCTCCACGAGGGCTGCCGCTTCGCACCCCGCTGCCCGGTGGCGCTCGACCGGTGCGCCACCACCCACCCCGAACTGCTGCCGGCCGGGCGCGGCGCGGCGCGCTGCCTGCTGGCCGGCGAGGTGCCCGAGACCGCCACCTCCGGCGCCTTCGCCGCCGCGCGCTCCGGTCCCCCGGACACCCCGCCGGTGCTGTCCGTGCGCGCCGCGGTGAAGGACTACCGGGCGCGCCACGGCGCCACCCGCGCGGTGGACGACGTCTCCTTCGACCTGCGCCGGGGCAGCGTGACCGCCCTCGTGGGGCAGAGCGGGTCGGGCAAGACGACGCTGGCCCGGCTGGTCACCGGCGTCGAACGGCCGACAGCGGGGTCCGTGGTGTTCGGTGACGGCATCCGCGTCGACAGGCTGCGCGGCCGGGGGCTCAAGGACTACCGCAGGCATGTGCAGTTGGTGTTCCAGGACCCGTTCGCCGCGCTCAACCCGACCAGGACGCTCGCCTACGCCCTGTCGAGGCCGCTGCGCAACCACCTCGGTCTGACCGCGGCCGAAGCCCGGACGCGGTCGGCCGAACTGCTCGAGACGGTCGGCCTCGCGCCCGCGTCGCAGTACCTGGACAAGCTGCCCCACCAGCTCTCCGGAGGCCAGCGGCAGCGCGTCGTGATCGCCCGCGCCCTGGCCCCGGAGCCGGAGGTGCTGGTCGCCGACGAGCCGATCTCCATGCTCGACGTGTCGATCCGCGCCGAGATCCTCGAACTGCTCGACCGGCTCGTGCGTGAGCGCGGCATCGCGATGCTCTACATCACGCACGACCTGCTCAGCGCCCGGTTGCTGGCCGACGAGGTCCTGGTGCTGCGCGACGGCAAGGTCGTGGAGCGCGGGCCCGCCCTCCGGGTGATCAGGCGGGCCGAGCACTCCTACACCAGGCTGCTCCTCGACTCGATCCCTAATCCGTCGCCGGCAGTTCCACCAGAACGGCGCCAGGTTGCGGGAGATCCAGGTCGATGACGAGGCGGCCCCCCTCGGGGGTCGCCTCCGCGGGTTCGGCGCGCAGGACGTCCGCCTCGCGGAGCAGTTCCCACTGTTCCTCGGTCGGCCACTCGCCCACGCCGAGACGCGCCGCGAGCACCGACACGTCGCCGTGGTCGCGGTCGAGCCGCGTCACCGTGACGGGCCGGACAGGCCCGCCGACGACCAGGCGCACCCGGCGGTCGAGACCCGCGCCGCCGCCCGCCTTGGAGTGATCGAGCGTGTGGTTCCACAGCAGGATCGCCAGCGTGCCGTCAGCGCGGCGGCTCGCCCAGCTCTGGACCAGGCCCCCGGCACCGTCGCCCGCTGCGGTGACGGGCAGCTCGACGTCGCCGAGCCGCGACAGCAGGTGCAGGGCGTGGTAACGGGCCTTGGCGATGCCCCCCACCGTGATCAACCCGAAGCCGCCGTGCAGCAGCCGCGGCGGCCTGCCGAGCTCCTCGAAGTGGTCCGAGGCCACCCAGTACGACAGCGCGTCCACCCTCCCCGCCGCCGACCGCATGCCCTGCAGCAGGAACATCGCCGACGCCGCCCCGTCGTTGACCGGGTTGAAGTGGGTCGGGGTGACGCCCCACTCGGTCCACAGGATCCGCGCGTCCTCGCGCCCGAACCGTTCCAGCGTGGGACGCAGATCGAGGGGCGGGCTGCCGTAGGTATGGGTGGAGACGAAGTCGAGCGGCGCCCCCGACTCGGCGACGTGCTGGAGCAGCTCATCCACCCACCCGGCCGCCGCGGAGGAGGGGCCGCCGACCCGCAGCGACGGGTCGACGTCCTTCACGGCGAAGGCGGTCACGTCGTACAGGCGCATCCACTCGTCGCGGTCGGAGGACCAGAAGACCTCGAGGTTGGCCTCGTTCCACACCTCGAAGTCCCACTGGCGCACCTCGTCCAGGCCGTAGCGGTCGACCAGGTGCTGGACCAGCGCCCGCACCAGGTCGCCCCACCGCTGCCAGTCCTTGGGCGGCGAGATGATCGCGCGGTAGTCGAAGACGGTGCGCTCGGGGTCGCTCGCCAGGTCGCGCGGCATGAACCCGATCTCCACGACGGGCCGCAGCCCGGCCCGCAGCACGGCGTCGTACACCTCGTCGACCCCGGTGAAGTCGTGGACCGGCTCGCCGTCGACCTCACGGTAGACGCCGAGGTCGTCGTGCAGGATCGCGTGGGCGCGCACCGCCTCGACGCCGACCTCCGCGCTGATCCTTTCGAGCGCCGCCAGCAGCTCCTCGCCGATCGGCCGGCCGCCGCTCAGCTCGGCGCAGCGTAGCTGGCTGAGCCGCTCGCTGCCGATCATCGGTCTCCACGGCCTGCGCAGCGGAGTCTCGTCCGTCCCGACGCTCAGCGTGACCCGTGGTGTCCCGCCGTCCGGTGGCAGGGCCGTGGCCGGGACGGCGGGGCCGAGCTGCCCGGTCATCGTCACCTCCGGCACCGAGGCCACGGCGTAGAAGTACGGCGTGCCCGGCCGGCCCGTCGTGTCGACGTACGAGGTGTCGGGCACGGCCAGCACGTCCTGCCCCAGATGGTCGCACGGGGCGTACGGCCCGTCCGGGGCCTCGGCCCGGTGGACGAGATATCCGACGGCCCCCTCGACCGGCTGCCACCGCAGGGTCACGTGCCCCTGGCCCGCCTCCGCCACCAGGCCGGTGGGGGGTGGGAGCGCGGGCGGTTCGCTGCGCCGGGTGCTGTCGGAACGACGGGAGATGCGGGACTCCCAGTCGATGCGGGTGGTCACCTGTTTCGCCTCCGCTGTAACCGGTTTCTGAAACCCTTACACTTCCTTGCGAACGTGGGCGGTGTCAAGGCGTGGCGTGCACCCGACCGTCACGGTCCGTTCTCCGGCGGACGGCGGCCTACCCCGCCCGTACCCGCGTGCGCGGGGTGCCTTCGGGTTGCGGGCGCCGTCGGGCGTGGCATAGAGTCGCCGAAAACGTGTCAGCAAGCGTTTTCAGGGCGTGGGTGCCGGAGATGGCGAAGCGGGGCAGGCGCGCGACGACCCTCCAGGAGATCGCGCGGGAGGCCGGCGTGTCGGTCGCGACCGTCTCCAGGGTGGCCAGGGGCGTGGGCCAGGTCTCCGACGACACCCGCCGGCGCGTGCAGGCCGCCATCGAGCGCCACGACTTCCGGCCCAGCCGCCTGGGCAGCGGGCTCGCCCAGCGTTCCCACGGCGCGCTCGGCATCGTCTTCCCCGGCCTGTCGGGTCCGTACTACTCCGAGGTGATGGGCGGATTCGAGGAGGAGGCCGTCAACGCCCGGCTCGCCGTCCTCATCCTCGGCACCCACCTGCTCCGCGAGTCGCACGAGCTGGTCAGGGACACCGCGGCGCGGGTCGACGGGCTGGCCGTCATGGGCGGTGTGCTGCCCGACGAGCTGATCGACCGCCTGCGCGACCGCGGCGACCCGATGGTCCTGCTGGCCAGCCGGCCGCGGGCGGGCATTCCCACGGTCCGCACTGAAAACCTCTCCGCCTTCGACCGGCTGACCAGGCACCTGTTGGTCGATCACGGGTACGACCGGCTGACGTTCGTCGGCGACCCGGAGAACTCGCCGGACGCGGGCTACCGCTGGCAGGGGTTCGCGCAGGCGCACCGGCACGTCCGCGCCGAGCCGCCGGCCGAGCCGGTGCGGGTGGGGCTCACCCAGTCGGAGGGGTTCATCGCGGTCAACCGGCTGCTCGCGGCCGGGCCGCCGCCGCGCGCCCTGGTCTGCGCCAACGACGAGATCGCCATCGGCGTCGTGCTCGCCCTGCTGGACCGGGGGCATCGGGTGCCGCAGGACGTCGCGGTCACCGGGTTCGACGACATCCCGATGGCCGGTCTGCCGGTCTCCGGGCTGACCACCGTGCACCAGCCGATGCGCGAGCTGGGCCGGGAGACCGCGCGGCTGCTCCTGCGCGACATCGAGGGCAGCGGGCCGACCGCGGTCGACCGCGTGTTGGAGACGCATCTGGTGATCCGCGGTAGCTGCGGGTGCGGGGCGGCGTGACGCTCGCCCGACGTCGGTGACGTACCTCTGACACAAGGGTTGACAGGACCCACCGGGCTGCTCACTGTAGAAATCGTGCTGTAAGCGCTTACAGCAAGCCCGTACGCAGACCCTCGACGGGCTCGTCCCGAAGGAGGCACAGTGAATCGGTTACGTCGCTTGACCCGCAGTGCGCTCACGTTCGCGATGCTCATCACCACGGCCGGGCTCGGCCTGGCAACGACCACCGGGCCCGCCGCGGCAGCAGCGGAAGACCCGAAGGTCGGCACCCCCTGCACGGCCGCCGATCTCGGCAAACGCTCCCCGTACGTCAAGAGCAGCACGGTCACGCCGACGGTCACGCACTTCAAGACCTTCTACGTGACGGCCGGATCGGTCGGCAACCACACCGTCACCCTGCAGAAGTCCACCGTGGTCACCGTCACGGTCGGCACGAGCGTGACGATCACCAGCACATTCGACACCAAGGTCCTCGGCAGCGTCGCGACGGCGGTGCAGCAAACGGTGAACACGTCCACCGCCACCACCGACTCGGAGTCCACGGCCATATCCTGGACCTTCAACGCTCCGGGCTACTACGCCCTGTACAAGGGGACCCGGGCGGTGACCGGCGAGTACGGCAGCGTCAACTGCGGCCGCGTGGACAAGGGCGACGGCACGTTCGCCACCGAGTGGACCGACCGGCCCGGCGGCAGCTACACGACGTTCACGGCCATCGAAGAGGGCGCGATCACGTGCGACGACGTCGTACCCGCGGGGACCCTCATGAGGCTGGCGCAGGAGCGGCTCGGCTGCTTCGGGACCGCGCCCCGGCAGGAGCAGGAGACGCCCGCGCCCGAGAAGCAGGTGTCCGGAGAGGTGGTGGCGCCCTTCGCCGCGCCGCCGGGCTTCACCTGCGAGCCGGGCTACTACCGGGTCGGCACCCCGGACCGGCTGCTGAACTGGTGGAACGTCGACGGCACCAACGTGTTCGACCTCCGGGGCTGGTCGACCTCCACCCGCGCGATGTGGACCGTGTGCCAGGGGCCGGTGAGCAACGGCATGACCGAGCACGTGTTCATCAACCGCCAGAGCGGCAACTGCCTGACCCTGGTGAGCGGGGAGAACGCCAACGAAGGCGGCCGGCTCGTCGAGGACACCTGCCGGACCGTGGACGACCACCAGCGCATCTACCTCTACCGGGACGTTCCCGGCTCCACCAAGGTCGGCTTCCAGATCAAGAGCACCGGCTTCATGATCGGACAGGCCCGGGTGGCCGACCGTGAGCTGGTTCGCCAGTACAGCTCGGGCATGGCCGACGGCACCGGCACGTACATCCTGGAGAAGGTCGCGTGAAACGCCGCCTGATCATCCTGCTCGTGCCCGCCCTCACGGCGGTCCTGCTCGGCCCCTCCCCCGCCGCCGCGTACGGCGGCGACCGGGGCACCCTGATGCGCTACGCCGCGGACACCTGGCGCTCGTTCGTGGCCATGACGGAGCCGGCGACCGGCCTGCCGCACGACCACATCGGCGGCGACCTCGCCCCCTCCACCCGTAGCCGCTACACGTCCCCGACCAACATCGGCGGCTACCTGTGGAGCACCGTGATCGCCCGCGACCTCGGCATCGTCAGCCCGCGCGAGGCCGACCAGCGCATCCGGCAGACGCTGGGCACGCTCGACCGCATGCCGCACCACGAGCCGTCCGGGATGTTCTACAACTGGTACGACCCGGCGACCCTGGAGGTGCTGCGGGAGTTCCCCGGCAGCGGCGACCCGATCCATCCGTTCCTGTCCAGCGTCGACAACGGCTGGCTGGCCTCGGCGCTCATGGTGGTGCGCGCGGCCGTGCGCGGGCCCGCCGGCGCGCAGGCCACCCGGCTGCTCGGCGAGATGGACTTCGGGATCTACTACACCGCGGCGCCCACCGCGCAGCACAACCGCGGCGGCGGCCTCATGCGCGGCGGCTTCTTCGACGAGCAGCCGCCGCCCGGCCAGTGCACGGAGCAGAGCACCTACCAGGGGAAGTCGCTCTGGCTGGGCTGCTTCCACTACGACACCCACATCACGGAGGCGCGGATCTCCGGGTACGTCGGCGTCGCCCTCGGCCAGGTCCCCCAGGTCTGGTATTTCGGCCCGAACCGGACGTTCCCCGCGAACTGCGACTGGGGTTGGGTCGAGCAGCGTCCCGTCGGACGCGTCGACACCTACCTCGGGATCGAGGTCTTCGAGGGCACGTACGAGTACCGCGGCCGTCGGTTCGTTCCAAGCTGGGGCGGGGACATGTTCGAGGCGCTGATGCCGGCCATGTTCGTCCCTGAGGAGCAATGGGGCCGCAAGAGCTGGGGCCGCAACCATCCGGTCTACGTGCGCGGCCAGATCGAGCACGGTCTGATCGAGGCGGGGTACGGCTACTGGGGCTTCTCGCCGGCGAGCGACCCGTTCGGCGGATACTCCGTCTACGGCGTCGACGAGATGGGCATGGACCCCGGCGGCTACCCGTCGGACCGTGAGCAGACCAACGTCGACAAGGGGTACGAAGGCTGCCGTGAGCCGCAGTCGCCACCGACGTTCGGTGACGGCGTGGTGACCCCGCACGCGTCGTTCCTCGCGCTGCCGTACGCGTCTGACGAGGCGCTGGCCAACCTGCGCAAGCTGCGGCAGAACCTGGACGCGTATGGTCCCGGTGGCTTCTACGACTCGATCGCGGTCCGCTCCAACACCCCGGCCAAGCGCTACCTGGCCCTCGACCAGGCGATGGTGCTCGGACCGATCGGCAACGCGCTGCTGAACGACCGCCTGCGCCACTACTTCAGCGAGGGCGGGGCCGAGCAGCGCCTGCGCCCGGTCATGCAACTGGAGGAATTCCACCTGTCCGGCTGAGCCCGGAGGAGGCGGCCGGCCTTCGCCGGCCGCCTCACCTGACGTGATTCGGGGGAAACGGGCGAGCCGCCATCCGGCTGGCCCATCGCTGACCGATCACGCTCCACACGTGCCGGGCACGCACACCGGGTCAGGTCAGAACCCAGGCGGCGGGGTCGCCGCCGGGCCCGGCACGACGTGCAGGACGATCACGCCGTCGTTGTAGCTTTCCGCCTTCGCCACCGGCCGGCCCGGATCGATCCGGGAGGCGGGGACGTCCAACTCGGAGCGGAAGCCGTGGTCGCCGTTGCGCAGCGGCCAGTCGAGGGCGTAGGCCACCGTCAGGCCGTGCTCGCGCACGACGCGTGCCGCCTCGGACGCCGGACGTCCCGTGAGCTTCACCCCGGCCAGTGCCTCGCCCGGCCAACTGGCGTCGGCGGGGTGGGCGTACTTCTCACCCGGCTCGGCCGGGCGGCCCAGCCTGACCGCCGCGGGTCCCTCGATGTCCGCGGTGACGCTGAAGGCGGTGATGCAGTCGGCGACCCGCTCAGGGCAACTGGACCCGGTGAACGTCGCCGTCGCGTCGGGGTCGGACTTCTCGAATCCGAAGACGGACCCCGGCTCGCGCGGCGAGACGGGGATCAGCTCAACGGTGAGGTTGTTCAGGCCGACCTCGTGGAACGCCTTCTCCAGCTCCGCGGGATCGGGATCTCCTTCGGTGAAGTAGAAGGCGAACTCGTCGCCGACGCGGTCGATCGTCACCGCCTGGCTGGCGTACACCTGCTCGGAGGTCCCGAACAGGGACGGCACGACGACGATGGCTCCCGCCAGGGCGGCGGCCGTGGCCACGCCGAGCAGGGCGCGGCGGGGAGAGAGCATGAGCCGCCGCCGGGCCGGGGGACGTTCCAGCGAGATGATCTGCGTCAGCAGCGCGTCCGCCCCCGCGGTGGACGCGCTCCCGGCCAGGCTCTCGTCCAGCACCCTCGCCCGGTTCTTGAAGATCAGGTCGTTGTTCACCGTGACTCCTTCTCGATGAGCGGCCGTGCTGCGAAACGGGCCGATGAGCGGGTCTTCTCCAGGGCCTTGGCGAAGCGTCTGCGGGCCCGGTGCAGGCGGATGCGGGCGGCGTTGCGGGAGCAGTCCAGCACGTGGGCGATCTCGCCGGGGTCGAGCCCTTCCCACAGGGCCAGGGCGAGCAGTTCGCGATCGCTGTCGGCGAGCAGGTCCAGGGCCTCGTCCACACCGTTCGCGCCGTCCTGCTCGCTCTGGTGGGAGTGGGCGGCGTAGAGGTGTTCGAGCTCGTCCGTGAGTTCGGTGTGCCGGGTGAGCCTGCGTCGCTCGCCGCGGCGGTGGTTGGCCAGGACCCGCCGGGCCACGCCGTACAGCCACAACTTGCCGGCCTCGCCGTGGGGGAGCTCGGCTATCCGCCGCCAGGCGATCACATAGGTCTCGGCCACGATGTCGGCGGCGTCCTCCGGAGAGGAGCACCGCCGTACGGCGTACCCGAGGATCTGCTCATATGTTTGCCGGTACACCGCCTCGAACCGGGACCGGTCGTCTTGTTCATTCACGCGCCATCCTCGTCAGACCCTTCCGAACACTGCGGGCTTTCAGTTCCTACGTGTTCGCGGGCGACGGCAGAATTTCAGGTTGGGAACAGCGGCGCTCCCCGAGCGGGTCGGCGAGGTTGGGCATCGGCGCTGAGAACGATCTCGCGCGTACCGGGCTGCAACGATGATCAAAGCACGTCGACCAGGGTGGTTTCGGTGGTTCTGACGCTGCCGTCGGGCCTGCGGTAGGTGACGGGCACGGTGGCTCCGGCGCGCACTCCCGTGCGGGCGGCACGCTGCTCCCTGGCGTTCGTGACGGTCTTGCCGTTGAAGGCGATGATGACGTCACCTGGGCGGATCCCGGCCTTGTCGGCCGGGCCACCCGGCACGACATCGGACACCAGCGCGCCACTGTTGTCGGGGGTGTCCGCACGGCTGATGCCGAACAGGCCCTGCTTGCCCTCGGTGATGATCGCGTCGAGAGGCTGCTGCTCGCCGTCGATGCTCAGGCTTCCGCTGTACCGGGCCCGGGTCAAGGGGGCGTTGGGGTCGGCCTGGAGCCAGACGCGTACGGGCATGCTCCACCGCCACCGCCCCGGTGGCGTGCGGACGGTGGCGGTGGAGCCGTCGGTGGCGATGGCCTCCGCGCAAGGGCGGGGGCGGCAGTTCATCTCCAAGCGGGTGATGTGGGTGTAGCGCGGAGCGGTGAAGACGAACGTGCTCGAGGCGGGGCGGGTGCGGTTGTCTGGCGGGAAGGTGGCAGGCTTCGCGGTGCCCGGTGCGTCGAGCTCCGGCACTTCTTGCTGCGCCGCGACGCGTGCGGAGAGCGCGACGGGTCCATTTGTTCGGAGGGCTGTCGATCCGGCGGCCGGGAGCGCGGACGCGGCCTGGGCGGCTGCGTTGTGGTATTGGGTGCCGTTGACGGTGAGGGTTTCGTAGCCTGCCCAGGCGGGGGCTGACGGGGCCATGACCATCATTCCGGCGGCGGCGAGCACGGCAGGCGTGGTTGAGATGCGCAAGGGGGGTCCTCTCCGATCCGCGGTTTCGCTACATAGCGTTACCGTCGGCGACGCCAGGTAAACGACGCGGTGCGCGCGAGCCGGACCCGCCACCGCCGCGAGCGCCCTGGCCGCGCGCTCGGACATCGACCCCGACGCCGTCACGGTCACCATCCAGCGCGACAAGGCCGGGCGGTTCGGCTCCTTCCGGTGCTCGGAGTTCCCCCGCGCGCCGGAGTGACCTCTCCCGCGAAGCCCGCCGATGTGCTCACCGCAGGCCCGGGGCGCTGCCCGGCCTCGGGCTTGTGTCGTCGAAGGGTCAGCCGGACTCCGCGAGCAGGTGGACGACACCGGCCGGGTTCTTGATCCAGTGGGTTCTGGAGTCGAGGTTCTCCAGGGGCTCCACCTCGTCACACGGGTGGATGCCGATGTCGGCCAGTTTGCGGGTCGCCGCGTCCAGGTCGTCGGTGTGCAGTTGTAGCCACAGGTCGGGCCGGCTGTAGTTGTCGACGCAGTCGAGCCACAGCGTGTTGGGGCCGAACCGCACGGAATGGGTCCTCGAGACGGTCGGGGCGTAGGAGACGTCGTCCTCTTTGACGTCGAAGCCCAGGGTGTCGCGGTAGAAGGCCACGGTGGCCTCGTACTGGGCCTTGGGGATCTTCATGGCGAGGTTCAGACCTGCGGTGAATACTGGCTTGCTCATGATCGTGTGACTCCTTCGTTCGGGTCGGTGGCGTCCAGCGTGCGTTCCAGCGCGGCCAGCCGGTCGTCCCACCTGTTGGCGAGCCTGGCCAGCCACACCTGGGCCGCGCGCACGGCGGCCGGTTCCAGCCGGTACGGATGCCGACGGCCGTCAGGTGCGCCGGCACTGATCAGGCCCGCCTCGGCGAGCTGGCCGAGGTGCTTGGCGACCGCCTGGCGGCTGATCGGCAACCGTCGCGCCAGATCGGTGACGGTCGCGGGCCCGGCGCGGGCGAGCTCCTCCAGCAGCGACCGCCGCGTCGGATCGGTGAGTGCCGTGAACACCGCGATGGCCTGCTCTTCGGTATCAGGCGGCCGCATCGAGGTAGGCATTCAGGTCGGCCAGCTCCGTGTCCCATCCCTGGCTGTTGACCTTGTGGGCGGACCGGGCCAGATCGTCGGCCACCTGCGCGAACCCGCTCTCCACGAGGCGCAGCCGGGTGCCGTCGGACACCTGCTCCAGGGTGAAGTCCACCAGCGTCTGGGGCGCGTCCTCCTCCGGCAGCCCTTCGATCCCCCACCTGAACGCGAATCGGTGTGGTGGGTCGACCACCGCGATCGTGGCGACGGATTCGTCGTCGACGTCGTCCCAGCGGAAGAACGCTCGCCCGCCGGGCCGCAGATCTATCTCCGCCACCGAGCCGAACCACCGCGAGAGCCCTTCTGCGGTGGTCAGCGCGGCCCACACCCGTTCGATGGGGTGCCGTAGCACCACCACCCGCTCGATCGAGTCCGCAACCATACTCCCCCTCCTTCGCAACCTATGGGTTGCCATTAACAGGCAACCTACAGGTTGCGATAGCTGTCCGCAAGCCCCGGCACATTTCCTGGCCACGTGGCCGGAGCATCTGTACGTTTCCCGTACTCACCTCTGCCCGTGAAGGGGTCGGCCGACATGCATGGACAGGCGGCCCTTTGCCTACCCGGCGGCGGGCTCTTCGACGGCGGTGCGGCCGGGTGCGTGGTCCAGGTCGTCGTGGTCGATGTCGCCATCGATGTGGTCGGCGTGGTACAGGCCCTGGGTGAGCAGGCGGCGCACGTGCTCGTCGGCCGCGCTGTAGTAGACGAAGGTGCCCTCGCGGCGGCCCTTGACCAGACCGGCCAGCCTCAGCTTCGCCAGGTGCTGGCTGACCGCGGTGGGCGCGGCGTCGGCGAGTTCGGCCAGGCAGGCGACGTTGGACTCGCCCTGCAGCAGCGCCCACAGGATCTTGATGCGGGTGGGATCGGACAGCAGCCGGAACGACTCGGCGGCCAGGTGCACCTGCTCCTCGTTCGGCATGTCGAAGTCCGGCAACGACGTGTGCATACCCGCGAGCATATCCCTTCGCCTGCCTGCTTGCGTATCTGCGTGGATGCGCATATACGATGATGCGGTGACAACGGGATTGAGAACGCCAGCCGCCGGCCAGGTCGGCGCCGTACCGCCTGCGCGGGCTCTTGCGCCGCGCTGGTCGGGGATGTGGTCGCTGCCGGAGGTGCGCTGGGCCGTGCTGGCCCTGGCGTTGTTCGCCGTGGGCGGCGTCAGCCATCTGGCCGGGGCGCCGTCGTGGCTGTGGTGGGCGCTGTATCTGGCCTGCTACGCGGCCGGCGGGTGGGAGCCCGGCCTGGCCGGGCTGAAGGCGCTGCGCGAGCGGACGCTGGACGTGGACCTGCTGATGGTCGCCGCGGCGATCGGCGCCGCCGCGATCGGGCAGGTCTTCGACGGCGCGCTGCTGATCGTCATCTTCGCGACCTCCGGCGCGCTGGAGGCCGTGGCCACCAAGCGTACCGAGGACTCGGTGCGCGGCCTGCTCGACCTGGCCCCCGCCACCGCCACCCGCCTCACCGACGACGGCGGAGAGGAGACGGTACCCACCGAGCGACTGGCGCTCGGCGAGGTGATCCTCATCCGGCCCGGCGAGCGGGTCGGCGCCGACGGGCGGGTGCTGGAGGGGGGCGGCGAGGTTGACCAGGCCACCATCACCGGCGAGCCGCTACCGGTGGCCAAACAAGTGGGCGACGAGGTGTTCGCCGGCACCCTTAACGGCAGCGGCGCGCTGCGGGTACGGGTCGAGCGCGACCCGTCGGATTCGGTGATCGCCCGGATCGTGGCCATGGTCGAGGAGGCGTCCAGGACCAAGGCGCCGACCCAACTGTTCATCGAGAAGGTCGAGCAGC
This sequence comes from Nonomuraea antimicrobica, assembly GCF_039536965.1. Lineage (NCBI taxonomy): Bacteria > Bacillati > Actinomycetota > Actinomycetes > Streptosporangiales > Streptosporangiaceae > Nonomuraea > Nonomuraea antimicrobica. Next base: position 57,869 of record NZ_BAAAZP010000004.1, read on the forward strand.
GCTACTCGATCGGCATGGTGGCCGCCACTCTGGCGTTGTTCACCGTGCCGCTGGTCTTCGGCGCCGATCTGCAGTCGACGCTGCTGCGCGCGATGACGTTCATGATCGTCGCCTCGCCGTGCGCGGTGGTACTGGCCACCATGCCGCCGCTGCTGTCGGCGATCGCCAACGCCGGACGGCACGGCGTGCTGATCAAGTCCGCCGTGGTCATGGAACGCCTGGGCCAGATCGACGCGGTCGCCCTGGACAAGACCGGCACCCTGACCGAAGGCGCCCCCCGCATCACCGACATCCGTCCCCTGTCCGGGGCCGCCCTGGACGCCGACGCCCTGCTGGCGTTGGCCGCAGCGGCCGAGCACCCCAGTGAGCACCCGCTGGGACGCGCCGTCGTCGCCGCGGCCCGCGAGCGCGGCCTTCAGGTGCCCGGGGTGGAGGACTTCGCCTCCACCCCGGGCCTCGGCGTCACCGCCACCGTTGGCGGGGTCAAGGTCGCCGTCGGCAGCCCTGAGCGGCTGCTGCGCGGCCTGAGCGGGCAACGCGCGGCCGACGCCGCCACCGCGGCCGCCGGGCTGGAAGGCCAGGGCCGTACCGCTGTCCTGGTCACCCTCGACGGCGTCCCGGCCGGAGCGCTCGGCATCGCCGACCGCCTGCGTCCGGACGCCGCGGCCACCGTCGCCTCACTCACCGCTTTGACCGGTGCCGCGCCGGTGCTGGTCACCGGCGACAACCCCCGCTCCGCCGCCCGCCTGGCCGGCGAGGTCGGCATCATCGACGTACGTGCCGGACTGCTACCGGCCGACAAGGTCGCCGCCGTGCGGCAGATGGAGAACGCCGGGCACAAGGTGCTGGTCGTCGGCGACGGCGTCAACGACGCTCCCGCGCTGGCCGCCGCGCACAGCGGGATCGCCATGGGCCGTGCCGGCTCCGATCTGGCCCTGGAAACCGCCGACGCCGTGGTGGTGCGCGACGAACTGGCCGCCATCCCCGCCGTGGTGGCCCTGTCACGGCGGGCCAAGCGCCTGGTCGTGCAGAACCTCGTCATCGCCGCGGTGTTCATCACCGGCCTGGTCGTCTGGGACCTGGTCGGCGAGCTGCCGCTGCCTCTCGGTGTCGCCGGGCATGAGGGCTCCACCGTCATCGTCGGCCTCAACGGCCTGCGCCTGCTGCGCGAGGCGGCCTGGCGACGTGCCACCGCTCAGGGATCCAGATGAACAACCGGCAGCTCCTTCTTCCCGGCACCGGCACCGGCACCGGCGCCGCAGCAGCTTGCCGTGAACTCGTTTGCTGACTTGTGTGAAAAGACGGGCGACACCACTTCCTTGGGAAGGCCCAACCACATGCCGCTCGGTACGACCCTGTCTGACGCCGCCCTGATCGAACGATCGTGGCGAGATCCCGAGGATTTCGCCTTGCTGTTCGACAGACACGCAGGACACATCCACCGTTATGTGGCCCGCCGGCTCGGCGACGACACGGCCGACGACGTCGTCTCCGAGACGTTCCTCGCCGCGTTCAGGCAGCGCCGCGACTACGACACCGCCCGTCCGGAGGCCCTCCCCTGGTTGTACGGCTTCGCGACCAACTTCATCCGCCGGCATCAGCGCGCCGAGATACACCGGTACAAGGCGTACTCGAAAATGGGCGTGCTTCCCGACGCCGACGACGCGGCGGAACAGGCTCTTGAGCGGGCGAGCGCGCATGCCGTACGCCGCCCACTCGCCCAGGCGCTCGCCTCGCTGAAGGCCCGCGACCGCGACGCCCTCTTACTCGTGGCCTGGGCCGACCTCACCTACGAGGAGGTCGCCAACGCCCTGTCCATCCCGATCGGAACAGTCCGTTCCCGCCTCAACCGTGCGCGGGCCATCGTCCGCAACGCCCTCGGCAGCACCGACCCCACGACGGAGCAGACCTCATGAACGAACGGACCGACCTGACCGGACTCCGCGACCTGTTCGCCGACAAGCCGCACCCCACGGCGGACCGCCTCGCCCCCGCCCGTACCGCCCTCCTGACCGAAGCCCGCACGACCCGGCGGCCCCGGGCGCGGGCGGCCGGGGTGCGGCGTCTGTTGCTGGCCGGCGGCCTGGTCGCGGCGATGACCGCAGGAGCCATCGCCGTCCAGACGTTCAACCCCCTCGCGCCCGCAAGCGCCGCCGAGGTCCTGAGGCTGGCGGCCGAGGCCGCGACCGCCACCCCGTGGCCGGAACCCCGCGACGACCAGTACCTCCACTACGAACGGTTCGCGGAGACCCGCAGCGAGGACGGAGTTCCCAACGTCGGTCCGCGCCACATCACGGGCGAGGTCTGGGAGTCCGTCGACGGCTCCCGCCCAGGGCTCCTCTGGCACAAACCATCGAAATCCAGGCCACAAGACCACGAGTACCAGGAGCTCCTGACCCGGTGCCCCGAACGTGGCGCGGGGCGCCCCGCCTACGCCGACCTCCGAAAGTGGCCGACCGACCAGGAGCAGCTCCGGCGCAAGCTGGCCGAACGCGGTAACGAGATGGTCCCCGGCAAGGACACAGTGACCCGGACCTGGAACGGCGTCCTCGACATCCTCGGCAGCCCGGTCCCGCCCAAGCAGCAGGCGGCCATCTTCAAGATCGCCGCGACCCTGCCGGGCATCGAGGTGGAAGAGCTCAAGGACGCCACCGGCAAATCGGGCATCGCCGTGACCCGCGTGGACAACCTAGGCCCCGGGGGCGCCATCTCCCGCGAATCCCTCATCTTCGACAAGACCTCCTACGTCCTCCTGGGCGGCCAGGAACTCGTGCCGGGGTACGGGCGTGAACTCTGGTCCATCACCCGTCCGCAGGTCACCGACGCGCTCCCGGCCTGGTCCAAGTCCCTGAAGCGGAGAGGCTGCGTCTGAGCCTGCGCTCACCGGACGACCACAACCGCGGCTGAGTCGAGCCGCGCTTCCGGTCCCGGCTGCACGGCGTCCCAGCAGGAGGTCTCCCAGAGGACTCCTTTCTCTGGGTCCGCCCTTTCCCGTAAGTTGGATCATGGCCAGGTGAACGGTGCGATAGGGATGCGACCATCAGACCTCCCCGTGTACCACCGCGCGAGATCATCGCCGCGGCCGTTGCCGCGCGGGCCCGCCGTGCCGCCCGGGGCACGGCCGCGCCAAGCGCGTCCGCCACAGCCGAGCCTTCCGTGGCACCGGATCCGGCTCCGCGGCGTTGGCTCCGGCTGCTCTCCCTGGCTGCGGTCGTGGTGGCGATCGCGGCCTGCGCGGGTGCGGCGGCCGCGCTGCCGATGCCGGATTGGGCGCGGTGGACACTGACCGGTACGGCGCTCACGGGCGTGGCCTGCCTGCTGCTCGCCCTCCTGATCGGCCCGGTCGCGCGGCGGCTGGCAGGGGAGAGCACCCCGTTGAGCACTGCCGAGCGCCGGCAGATGAGCCCGGCCGAGCGCGTCGAAGCCGTCAACGCCGCCCGGCACACGCTGATCCAGGCCGCCACCGGCATAGTGGTGATCGGCGGTCTGGTGTTCACCGCCCAAGGTCTGTGGTACACCGCCGAGTCTCTGAACACCGCCCGCGAGGCCCAACTCCTCGCGGTGGACGGCCAGCGCCTGGCTGAACAAGGCCAGATCACCGACCGCTACACCAAAGCCGTCGAACAGTTGGGATCAGCCAAACAGGACGTGCGCCTGGGCGGCATCTACGCTCTGCAGCGCCTGGCCGTCGACTCACCCCGCGACCGGGACTCGATCCGCAATGTGCTGGCCGCCTTCGTCCGTAGGAACGACTTCTGCACGGCGACAGACGAGCAGCCGAAACTCCCCACGATCTGCACGGCGAAAACGGCAACCCACGAAAAGCTCCAGGAAGTACGTCTTACCAAGCCGAAGGCGGATGTGTCAGCGGCCATGACCATCGCCGCCAATCTGGCGAGCAGCGGACGTGGTGACGGCACAACCCCTTTCGGCGGCCTTGCCGACTTTTCTCAGGTCCGCTTTCACCGAGCGGAGCTGACCGAGATGAGCCTGCGCAACGTGGACCTGAACACGGCGTTCCTGGGCGGTGCGCAGCTGTACGGCGCGGATCTGCGCGGCGCGGACCTGAGGTTCGCGTTCCTGGGCAGTGCGAACTTGGACGAAGCACACCTGGACGGCGCATATCTGGCCGCGGCCTCGTTGTCCGGTGCGAACCTCCAGGGAGCGAACCTGCGCGGAGCGTTCCTGCAAAGCGCGGACCTGAGCGGAGCGGACCTGCGCGGGGCGGACCTGAGCGGAGCAGACCTGCGCGGGGCGGATCTCAGCGGCGCGGACCTGGAGGGCGTCAAGGGGAAGACCTCGCAGCAGATACGTGCGGAAGCGATCGTCGATGAGACGACCCGGTTCTGAGACCGCGCCCTCACCGCTGAACACCGGCCAGCGGCTTCGAACCGCGCGATCGACATGACCTGGAATTCCTCCAGGAATCTGGCGGAAGGCCGCAGGCGATCTCCCCGTCCTCAGGATCGGGGGCGTCTGAAAGCGGAAAGGAGTCTGTCCGCGGCCAGAGCCGGGGTGATCTCTCCGGCCAGCACCTCGCGCTCGACCTCCTCGGTGATCGCCACCACCTCGGGGTCGTTGCGCAGCTCAGACAGCAGCCGGTCCTGGACGAGCGTCCAGGTCCAGCGGACCTGCTGGCGGCGGCGTTTGGCGGCCAGGTCGAGGGCGTCCTGGTGGGCCAGGACGTGCCGCCAGAGCTTGTCGAGCCCGTCGCCGGTCAGCGCGCTGCAGGTCAGTACGGGCGGCGGGGCGTCACCTGAGCGCAGCAGGCGCAGTGCCCCCGACAGTTCGCGGGCGGCCTTCCTGGCGGGCAGTTCGTACTCGCCGTCGGCCTTGTTGACGGCGATGACGTCGGCCAGCTCCAGCACGCCCTTCTTGATGCCCTGGAGCTGATCACCCGTGCGGGCCAGGGTGAGCAGCAGGAACGTGTCCACCATGTCGGCCACCGAGGTTTCCGACTGGCCCACGCCGACGGTCTCCACCAGGACGATGTCGAAACCGGCCGCCTCGACCACGACCATGGCCTCCCTGGTGGCCTTGGTGACGCCGCCGAGCGTGCCGGAGGTGGGCGAGGGGCGGATGAACGCGGCGGGGTCGGCCGCCAGCCGGGACATGCGGGTCTTGTCACCTAGGATGCTGCCGCCCGTTCGCGTGGAGGACGGGTCCACGGCCAGCACGGCGACCTTGTGCCCCTGCGCGGTCAGCCGGGTGCCCAGCGCGTCCACGAACGTGGACTTCCCGGCGCCGGGCACCCCCGACACGCCGACCCTGCGGGCCCGTCCGGAGAGGGGGGTGAGGTCGACGAGCAGCCGCTGTGCCAGCGCCATGTGGTCGGGCCTGGTCGACTCGACCAGCGTGATCGCGCGGGCGATCCAGGTACGTGACCCCGCCCGTACGCCGCGGGCGTAGTCCTCCAGCGAGTGCACCCCATTTACCCCCTTCTTCCCAGTTGATCAGCCTAACTTCTGACAAGTCTTGACCTTTGCGAGTAGGGTGCTGGAGTTCTCATCTCAGCCGTCACAGGAGTCACTCCCCTCATGCCCAACGTCGAACCCCTTCGCGAGGGCGACCCGGCAGCGGTGGGACCCTACCGGCTGGTCGGTCGGCTCGGTGCGGGCGGCCACGGTGTCGTCTATCTCGGCCAGGCACGCAACGGAACCCCCGTCGCCGTCAAGGTGCTGCGCGAGGGGCTCGCCGTGGGCGAGCGCCTGGCCAAGGAGATCGCCGCAGCGCGCAAGGTCGAGCCGTTCTGCCTCGCGCAGGTGCTCGACGCCTCGACCAGCGGCAGGCCGTACATCGTGGCCGAGTACGTGGACGGGCCCTCGCTGCAGCAGGCGGGCCGGCACGGCGGGCCGGAGCTGCTGCGGCTCGCCGTGGCGACCGCGACCGCGCTCGACGCCATCCACCAGGCCGGTGTCCTCCACGGCGACCTCACCCCCTCCAACGTCGTGCTCGGGCCCGACGGGCCGCGGGTGGTGGACTTCGGCATCGCCGTGGCGCTGGGCTCGGGCATGAAGGCGACCAGCAACATCGTGGGGACGCCCGCGTACATGGCGCCGGAGCAGCTCGCCGGGAAGCCGGTGGGGGCGGCGGCCGACGTGTTCTCGTGGGCGTCGGTGCTGGTGTTCGCGGCCACGGGGGTGCCGCCGTTCGGCGATGACGCGCTGCCCGCGGTGATCAACCGCATCCTGAACGAGGAGCCGCAGCTCGGGGAGCTGGGGCGGCCGCTGCAGGAGATCGTGGCGGCCTGCCTGGCCAAGGATCCGGCGGCCCGGCCCGCGATGCGCGACGTGCTGCTGCGGCTGGCCGCGCCCTCGCGGCGGCAGCCCGCCCCGTACGCGGCCCCGACGTCCGGCGCCGCACCCGCCACCGGTCCCGCCCATGGACTGGGCCATGGCGCGTCCTACGGCGCCACCGCGGACCAGACGCCCGACGTGGCCTGGGAGCAGACCCCCGACCGATCGTGGGAGCCGCCCGTGAGCCCCGGAGCCGAGACGGCCGTGCTCCCGAGCCTGCCCCACGTGAGCGCCCCCGGCCGTACGCAGAGCACTCCCCCGCCGCACCGCGCCCGGGAGCCCTACCAGGATCCCTACCAGGACCCGGCGCAGCCGTCCGGCCACCGCCGATCCCCGGACCCGCGCCACGACCCGCGCCACGACCCCGCGGCGGCCCATCCCGCTGACAGCGGCCCGCAGCACGACGCCCGGTCCGCGTACTCCGCGTACCCCGGCCCTCACCAGGGTGCGCCATGGAACGACCAGCCGTACCGGCATCCGGTCGCGCACCACGAGGATCCGGCGCAGGCGTACGAGCAGTGGGGCGGCGCCCCCAGGTACGAGGCCGCCGGGCACGAGGGCTCCGGTCACGAGGCCGCCGCTCACGGGGGCGCAGAGCAGGCGGCCTCGTCGATGCAGGCGCTGTTCGACCTCTCCTCCCCCGTCGAGACGCCCCACGCGGCCCCGGCGGCACCCGAGCCGCCCGCGTACGAGCAGCCCGCGTACGAGCAGACGGCGTACGAGCAGACGGCGTACGAGCAGACGGCGTACGAGCAGGCGGCGTACGAGCAGACGGCGTACGAGGCCCAGGCGAGTGGCGTCGTGGAGGACCAGGCACGGGAGGCCGGGCAGGAGCCGCGGCCCGCCGGGAAGCGCCGCGGGCGGCGCCGGCTCAGGACCGTGGTCATCGCTCTCGTGGCCGGCCTATGCGTGTGCGCGCTGGCCATCGCGATCGTCTGGCTCACCCCGACCACGCCCACCCCGAAGACCAAGAACATGGCCGTCACCGGCGCGGCCACGACCTCCCCCGAGGACTCCCCCGCCACGACGCCGACGGAGACCCCGTCGCGCAGGACGCGTACCGCCAAGCCCACCCCGCAGACGGACGACACCCCGAGCGCCCTCCCCACCGACGGGGAGACGGTCCCGGCCGCGGGCGCGCTCAAGCTCGTCTCCGTACGCCCCAACGGCACGCGGAACGGCGACTGCTGGGCGGGCGGCGAGGTGGCGCTCCAGGCGCTGGTCCAGCGTACGGGCGCGCAGGTGAACTTCACCTACACCTGGGTCATCGACGGCGCGTCCGCGGGCCGCTCCTCGGCGATCATCTCCGAGGACGGCCGGCGCTACATCACCTCGCCGCGCGCGCTCAGGAGCACCGGCGGCGTCCACAACGTCACCGTGCGGATCACCTCGCCCGTCTCCGTCCAGCGGACGATCACGGTCACGATGTGCGAGCAGGGCACCTACTGACGGTTCGCGAGCTGCTCCAGCAGGTCGAGGGCGGCGTCGGCGATCACGGTGCCCGGAGGGAAGATCGCGGCGGCGCCCGCGGCCCGCAGCTCGTCGTGGTCGCCGGGCGGGATGACGCCGCCCACGACGATCATGATGTCGGCGGCGTCGAGGGCGGCCAGGGCCGCGCGCAGCGCGGGCACCAGCGTGAGGTGCCCGGCGGCCAGCGACGAGACGCCCACGATGTGCACGTCGGCCTCGACAGCCTGCCTGGCGACCTCTTCCGGCGTCTGGAACAGTGGGCCGACGTCGACGTCGAAGCCGAGGTCGGCGAAGGCGGTGGCGATCACCTTCTGGCCTCGGTCGTGGCCGTCCTGGCCCATCTTGGCGACCAGGATGCGCGGCCGGCGGCCCTCGGCCCGCTCGAAGTCCGCGCACGCCCGGCGGGCGCGCTCGATGCCGGCGGCCGACCCTGACTCGTCGCGGTACACGCCAGTGATGGTACGCACCTGCTCGGCGTGCCTGCCGAACACCCGCTCGAGCGCGTCGGAGATCTCCCCCACCGTGGCCTTGGCGCGGGCGGCGTCGACGGCCAGCTTGAGCAGGTTGTGCTCCAGGCCGGGGGCGGGGTGGCCGGCGGCCTTGGTGAGCGCGTCGAGGGCGCGGCCGACGGCCTCGGGGTCGCGTTCGGCCCTGAGGCGGGCGAGCTTGTCGAGCTGCTGGGCGCGTACGGCGCTGTTGTCGACCTTGAGCACCTCGATGTCCTCGTCGCTCGTCACGCGGTACTTGTTCACGCCGATCACGGGCTGCCGCCCGGAGTCGATGCGGGCCTGTGTGCGGGCGGCGGCCTCCTCGATGCGCAGCTTGGGCAGCCCGGCCTCGATGGCCCTGGCCATGCCGCCGGCGGCCTCGACCTCCTCGATGTGGGACAGGGCGCGTTCGGCGAGGTCGTGGGTGAGGCGCTCGACGTAGTAGGAGCCGCCCCAGGGATCGATCACCTGGGTGGTGCCGGACTCCTGCTGCAGGAGGAGCTGGGTGTTGCGGGCGATGCGGGCGGAGAAGTCGGTGGGCAGCGCGAGGGCCTCGTCGAGGGCGTTGGTGTGCAGGGACTGGGTGTGGCCCTGGGTGGCGGCCATGGCCTCGACGCAGGTGCGGGCGACGTTGTTGAAGACGTCTTGCGCGGTGAGCGACCAGCCGGAGGTCTGGCTGTGCGTACGCAGGCTCAGCGACTTCGGGTTCTTGGCGTCGAAGCCCGCGACGAGGCCGGCCCAGAGCAGGCGGGCGGCGCGGAGCTTGGCGACCTCCATGAAGAAGTTCATGCCGATGCACCAGAAGAACGACAGCCGCGGCGCGAACCGGTCGATGTCGAGGCCCGCGCCGACCCCGGCGCGCAGGTATTCGACCCCGTCGGCGAGGGTGTAGGCCAGCTCCAGGTCCAGCGTCGCGCCGGCCTCCTGGATGTGGTAGCCGGAGATGCTGATGGAGTTGAATTTCGGCATCTTTTCGCTGGTATAAGCGAAAATATCGGAAATAATCCGCATCGAGGGGGCCGGGGGATAGATGTAGGTGTTGCGGACCATGAACTCCTTGAGGATGTCGTTCTGGATGGTCCCCGCGAGCTGCTCCGGCGGCACGCCCTGCTCCTCGGCCGCCACGATGTACAGGGCGAGCACGGGCAGGACGGCGCCGTTCATGGTCATCGAGACCGACATGCGGTCGAGCGGGATGCCGGCGAAGAGCTGCCGCATGTCGTAGATCGAGTCGATGGCCACCCCCGCCATGCCCACGTCGCCGGCCACGCGGGGGTGGTCGGAGTCGTAGCCCCGGTGCGTGGCCAGGTCGAAGGCCACCGACAGGCCCTTCTGCCCGGCCGCCAGGTTGCGCCGGTAGAAGGCGTTGGAGTCTTCCGCCGTGGAGAAGCCCGCGTACTGGCGGATGGTCCAGGGCTGGTTGACGTACATCGTGGGGTACGGGCCGCGCAGGTAGGGGGCCGCGCCCGGATAGGTGCGCAGGAAGTCGAGCCCGTCGAGGTCGGCGGCGGTGTAGAGCGGCTTGACCGCGATGCCCTCGGGCGTCTCCCAGACCTCGCCCTCCGGCCGCGGGCCCGCCGCCGCCCGCTCCGGCAGAGGGCTGAGCGGGATGTCGGAGAAGTTCGGGATCATCGGGTCACCTCCAGGTCGTCGAACGTCTCGCGGAGGACGGCCAGGGCGTCGCAACCGGCGTAGAGGTTGTCGTCGACGCCTTCATAGCTACCCTTCCCCGCCAGCCACACCTTTCTCGCACCCGCTTTGCGCAGTGCGGTGGCCACGGCGGCGGCGTGCTCGTCGTAGAGCCGGTCGCTGGAGCACAGGCAGGCGACCACGGCCCCGCTGACGGCGAACGCGGTGGCGATCTGCTCGGGGTCGCTGCCGGGCCCGGCGGTCTCGGTGGCCAGGCCGCCCGCCTGGAAGAGGTTGGCGGCGAACGTGGCGCGGGCGGTGTGGGCGGACAGCGGGCCGATGGTGGCGAGGAACACCGTGGGGCGCTCGGGCTGGGCGTCGGCCAGATCGCGCAACCGCTCGAACGGCTCGGCGTAGCGCACCGGCGGCGGCGCCCCAGGAAGCGCGCCCGGCGGGGTCTGCGCGGCCGGGCCCCGCGGCGCGGGCGTGCGGCGCACGGGCTTCTCGGCGAGGTCGGGGAACTCGCTCACCCCCGTGATCGGGAGCCGGCGGTGGGCGACGTCGTCCTCGCGGCGGGCGCGGGTGGCGGCGATCCTGGCCGCGACGAGGTCTCCCGCCTCCGCGATGCCCCCCGCCGCCTCGATCACCTGGAACAGCGCCCAGGACGCCTCGGCCAGGTCGGCGGTGCGGCGCTCGACGTACCAGGAGCCGCCGGCCGGGTCGATCACCCGGCCCAGCCCCGACTCCTCCAGCAGCAGCGACTGCGTGTTGCGGGCGATGCGGCGCGAGAAGGAGTCGGGCAGCCCCAGGCAGGCGTCGAACGGCTGCACGGTGACCGCGTCCGCCCCGCCCACCCCGGCGGCGAAGCAGGCCAGGGTGGTGCGCAGCATGTTCACCCACGGGTCGCGGGCGGTCATCATGGCCGAGCTGGTGACCGCGTGCTGGAGCTGCCCGCCGGCCTCGGGGGCGCCGCAGACCTCGGCGACCCTGGCCCACAGGCGGCGCGCGGCGCGCAGCTTGGCGACGGTGGCGAACTGGTCGGCGGTGGCGGCGTACCGGAACTCTAGCTGGCCGAGCGCCCGCGCGGTGGAGAGCCCGCCGCCGGTCAGCGCCCGCAGCTCGGCGACGCCCAGCGCGATCGAGCAGGCCAGCTCCTCGGCGTCGGCCGCCCCCGCGTCGTGGTACGGCGTCGCGTCGACCGTGACGGCCCGCAGCCCGGGGAAGTCGGCGGCGCAGCGCAGCGCCAGCCCGAGCCCGCCGGGCCCGCGCAGGCAGGAGGCGCCCAGGTTGCCGATCGGCGCCGTGCCGCGGTCGGCGGCCAGGCCGAACAGGACCTCGGCGGCCTCGCGCGAGCGCTCTCCGGCCTCCAGGACGACCGGCGCGAGGTCGAGGTAGACGTCCTTCAGCACCGTGCCCAGCTCGCCGACCGGGATGGCGCCGTCGCCGACGACCAGCCAGAGCGAGGTGGCGCCGTTCTCCAGGTCGGTCAGCACGGCCTCGGGGTCGGCCACGGCGTGCCGCTGCCGCACGTCCCATCCGGCGGCGGCGCGGGACCCGCGCACGTAGGGGGCCGCGCCGGGCGATCCGGCGTCGCCCGGCAGGTCGTCCACGTCGTAGAGGGGCGCGATCTTGACCCCGTCGTAGGTCGTCCTGCACAGCGCCTCCTCCGGCGCGCCGGCACCGGCCCAGGACCTGCGCAGCACCTCCGCCGCCAGAGCGCGCCAGTCGTCCCGTGAGATGGACGTGAACCCCGCTGCCAGTTCCATGTTCGGATAGTAGGCGGAACATCGGAAACCGAGTAACCCGGGGCGGAACCTAGCCGCCCGGCGCCTCCCACGCCAGCCGCCACGTGACCGGCCCCACGATGCCGTCGTCGGTCACGCCCTGCTGCCGCTGGAACCGGCGGCACACGTCGCGCGAGGCGGGGCCGTAGGCGCCGTCGACGTCGAGGTCCCAGCCGCGTTCGCGCATCTGCGCCTGCCAGGTGCGTACGTCCTGCCCGCGCGTCACCGGCGGGTACGTCAGCGGCCGCCCGGGAAACGGCGGCGTCGTGGGGCCCTCGGCGTCCTCCCCCGGGCGGGGCGCGCCGCGCCTGACCCAGCCGTAGAGGGGCGCGCCGGGACAGTCGGTGGCGTAGCCGTCGCGGTGACCCTTGATCTCGCGGCCGGCGTCGCCGCTGTCGCGTACGTACTGGACGGCGTCGAGGATCGCGTGCAGGATCGCGTCGGGCGGCTCGATGAGCCCGGTGTTGCCGACCAGCCCGAGCACGGCGTAGTGGCCGGAGTTGAGCCCTGGCCCGTTCGCGGCGGGCAGGTGGTGCAGCCCGCGGCCCTCGAACACCTTGCGGTGCGGGCAGGCCACGAACGAGTAGCCGATGTCGATCCAGCCGTTGCCGTCCATGTGGTAGCTCTGGATGGAGCGTACGAGGGCCACGCAGCGGTCGTGGTCGGAGACGATGGCCGGATCGACCCTGCCGCCCGTGTAGTGGACCTTGACTCCCTTGGTGGAGTCGAGCTGTGTGTAGTCGCCGCGCGGCGCGCGGGCGTTCCAATCACGTCGTGTCACCAGGTCGATGGCCACAGTGATCTCCGGGGGGTCGCGGTCGTGACGACTGAGCGTAACGCGGGGAATGCGCACAGGTCCCGGAGATCGTGGATTTCGTCTGGGTCGCGGCCCGTCCTGTCCTGTCGTGTCCTGTTCTCTAGGGTCTGATCACCCGCTGCTCCGTCACGATCGCGCTGATCAGGTCGTGCGGCGTCACGTCGAAGGCCGGGTTCAGCGCCGGGGTGCCCTCCGGCGCCACGCGTACGCCTCTGATGGTGACGATCTCGTCGGCGCCCCGGTCCTCGATCTCGATCTGGTCGCCGGTGGGGGTGCTCTGGTCGATCGTGGACTCGGGCGCGACCACGATGAACGGCACCCCGGCCCGTTCTGCGCCGAGCGCGAGCGCGTACGAGCCGATCTTGTTGGCGGTGTCGCCGTTGGCGGCGATGCGGTCGGCGCCGATGAGCACCGCGTCCACCTCGCCCTTGGCCAGCAGGTACGGCCCCGCGGAGTCGGCGATGAGCCGGTGCGGCGCGCCCATCCTGGCCAGCTCCCACGTGGTGAGCCGGGCCCCCTGCAGCAGCGGGCGGGTCTCCAGCGCCAGCACCTCGGTCAGCCGCCCGCGCTCGTGCAGGGTCTGGACGACGCCCAGCGCGGTGCCGCGCTCGACGGCGGCCAGCCCGCCGGAGTTGCACACGGTCATGATCCGCAGCCGGTCGCCTTCGAGGAGGTCGGCCCCGCGCTCGCCCATGGCGCGGCAGGCGGCGATGTCGTCGTCGCGGACGCGCAGCGCCGCCGCGAGCACCGCCTCCCGTCCATGGCCGAGTCGGGCGGCGGCCTGGTCGACGCCCCAGGCCAGGTTGACGGCGGTGGGGCGGGCCGCGCGCAGCTCGGCGATCTGGCCGGGGTCGCCGTCGGCCAGCACGACGCCGAGCGCGCCGGCCACGCCGAGCGCGGGAGCGCCGCGCACGGCCAGGCGGCGGATGGCGTCCACCAGCTCGGCGACCGTCTGGATACGCAGCATGACGCACTTGTCGGGCAAGAGGGTCTGGTCAACGAGCTCGACGGCTCCGTCCACCCAGTCGATGGTCCTCACGGGCAAACGCTAACCCATCACCCGAGCGGGAAACGTCTCTTTCCCGGCAGGTCAGCGTTCCGCCAGGACGATGACGGAGTCGCCGGGCCCCAGCGTGACGGATTGGGACTTGTCCGGATTCAGGACGATGCCGTAATGCGGTGGTTTGTTGCGCGCCGTCGCGTCGCGGTAGCCGATGGCGGTCTCGCCCCTGCGCCGCGCCGACTCCACCACCGTGGAGAACGACACCTGCGTGCCCGCCCTGACGTAGTCGCCCGCCGCGCGCGGGTAGATCTCCGAGCCGCGCGAGTCGAAGAGGTAGCCGAAGACGTCCGCGAGGTGGCGGTTCTCGGCGAGCTGGGCCAGCAGCAGGCCGATGACCGTGTCGCTGATCACGATGTCGTCGGCCTCGGTGACCTCGGCCAGGGCGCGGTTGTTCTCATCGTGCATCTCGCTGACGATCGAGTAGTGCTCGCCGAGCGCGCTCTGCATGTCGCGTAACTGGAGCAGGGTCATGAGCGTGCGCGTGTCGGAGTGGCGGGCCTCGAAGCGGTCGTCGGAGAGCACGATGACGTGCTGGAACAGGCCGACGCCGAGCGACTCCAGGGCGAACCTGTCGGAGGTGTCGCAGTCCTTGACGTTCACGGTGAGGTGGTGCAGCCCGGCGAGGCCGGAGCCGGCCTTGGGGTGGTCGGAGGCGATCTCCAGGACCGAGCCGGGGGCGACGTAGCCGTCGAGGTAGCGGACGATCTGCTCGGCGCGGCCGTTCCAGTTGAGCAGGAGCGTGCGCTCGGGCTCGGCGGGGGCCTTGCCCGCCATGACCACGGCCGGCTCGTCCAGGGACGGCTTGCCGGCGGCCAGGCGTACGTGGGAGTCGTCGTGCGCGATGACGATGACCTGGTCGTCGGCGTTGACGACGGTGTCCATGGGCGGGTTCAGCACGACGCCGGACGGGCGGCGCAGGCCGATCACGGAGGCGGTCTGGTAGGCGTGCAGCGCCTCGCCGTACGTGATGCCCACGAGCTTCTTCGGCGTGCGCAGGTAGACCTCGCCGCCGTCGAAGTTGAGCAGGTCCATGCAGACCACGGACATGCCGGACTGGCGCGAGGACTGCACGATGAGCCGGGAGGCGGTGTCGTCGGAGTCGACGAGGTGCACGTCAGGGCCGCCGGCCAGGCGGGCGGCGGCGATGTTGCGGCTGGAGGTGAGCGCGGCCACCACCGGGGGGTGGGCGCCGTCGCGCTTGGCCAGGGCGAGCAGGATCTTGATGACGTGGGCGTCGGGGTCGTCCCCTTCGGGGGAGAGCACGACCACCGAGTTGGCCGTGGCCAGGTTCATCAGGGCGAGGTCGCGCGGCTCCGTGGGCCGCCCGGTGCGGCAGACCAGCCGGGTCCCGCCGAGGCTGCCGACGTGCTCGCGGATCTCCTCCTCCATGTCCAGTTTGTCGCGGTCGGCCATGACGGCGATGACCGAGCGCTTCTGGCTGGCCTGCGCCTTGACCAGCTCGGTCACGATCGTGAACACCTGGTCGGACCAGCCGAGGATCACCGTGTGCCCCGACTCGACGATTCGCGAGCGTCCCCTGCGCAGGCGGTCGAGCCGCTCCTTGAGCCCGGTCGACAGCAGGCCGACGAGCAGGCTGACGATGAACAGCCCGCCGAGCGACCCGGCGAACATCACCGTCATGTACGCGATCGAGCCCTTGTCGCTGGCCACCTTGCTCGGGGTGAGCGCGTGCATGAGGGAGATCCAGAGCACTTCCCCCGCGTTCTCCACCCCCTCCGGCTCGTTGGGCGCCAGCCACAGCGTGAGCACCGTCACCACGACGATCATCGCGGCCGACACCACCGCCAGCCAGCCGATCAGCGACGCCGTCCCTCTGGACATGGTGTTGTCGAACCAGTACCGCGCCCGTTCGCGGAACGTGATCTTCGACACTTCCCGGATACCTCCGCGTAAGGAGTGATTTGACACGACGAAACAAGGTACCGGTGGATCTTTGCTTCCGCATGGCGACCGGTAACGTAGCGACCATGGCGAGCCCCCTCACCCCCGACGATCCGGCGACGCTGGGTGTGTTCCGTCTGGCCGGACGGATCGGCGAAGGCGGGCAGGGCGTGGTCTACCTCGCCCACTCCCCCGACGGCGAACCGGTCGCGATCAAGTTGCTCAACACCGGTGACAAGGAGACGCGGGCCCGCCTGGCGCGCGAGCTGGACGCGCTGGAGGGCATCGCGTCCTTCTGCACGGCGCGGGTGCTCGACGTGTCCACCGGCGGGGCGCGGCCGTACGTGGTGAGCGAGTTCGTCGAAGGGCCGTCGCTGGCCGAACGCGTACGCGACCGCGGGCCCCTGCGCGGCGGCGAGCTCGAACGCCTCTTCGTCGGCACGGCCACGGCGCTGGCGGCCATCCACGCGGCCGGGATCGTGCACCGCGACTTCAAGCCGGCCAACGTGCTGCTGGGGCCTGACGGGCCGCGGGTGGTCGACTTCGGCATCGCCAGGGCCGAGGGGGCGGCGACCATCACCTCGGGGCTGATCGGCACGCCCGCCTACCTGGCGCCCGAGCAGATCGGCGGCTCACCGGCCGGGCCGGCCTCCGACGTGTTCGCGTGGGCGGCGTCGATGGTGTTCGCGGCCACGGGCACCAGCCCGTTCGGGGCCGACACGGTGCCGGCCGTGCTGCACCGGGTGCTGCACACCGAGCCGGACCTGTCGGCGCTGCCGCCGCGGCTGCGTGAGGTGATCGCGTCGTGCCTGGCCAAGGATCCGGCGTGGCGACCGGCGGCGCAGCAGCTCATGGTCTCCCTCGTCACCCCGGGCCCGCCCCGGTCCCCGGCTGCCGAGAGGGGCGGCTCGTTCGCGGCCACGGGCCCGCCACCGCCCGCGACCGGCTCGTTCGCGGTCACGGGGCCGCCACCGCCCGCGACCGGCCCGCGAAACCCGCCGCCCCAGCCGGTTGCGGGGCCGCATGGGCCCGCGCCCGCGGCGTTCCAGGGG
>NZ_BAAAZP010000005.1:0-18450 GCF_039536965.1 Nonomuraea antimicrobica
CGGCAGGTCGGCGCCGCGCAGGGCGCGGGCGTGCAGCACGCCCACCCCGTGCCCGGACACCGCCCGCAGCGCCGCCGCGATGGTCTCGCCCCGCTGCTCCAGATTGGTCACGAACTCCTGCAGATAGGCCACCGTGGCCGCCTTGACCTCGTGGAACGTCGCCAGGTCGGCATCTTCGAGGCGCAGCAGCCGTTGCAGCTCGCCGTTGAACCGCCTGGTGTTGCTCCGCAGCCCGTCGAGGTGGCACTCCAGCTCCTGGAGGCAGGCGAAGACGCGCCGGTCGCGCCCGGGGCTCGGGTCGCGCAGCAGGCCGTCCAGCTCGGCCAGCCGGTCGGCGAGGGCGTCGAGCACGGCGGTCTGCAGCGCCCCTGACGAGGCCAGCGTGGCCATCGCGTGCCGCACCGCCGCGAACGCCGCCTCGCCCCGCCTGGTGAGCGAATACTGCAGGTTCCTGCGCTCGTACTCCTCGGCCGTGGCGAAGCTCCCGGCGTGGTTGAAGACCGCGTCGAGCAGCCCCCAGCCCACGAGCTGCCTGAGCGTGCCGGACAGGTCGTGCTCGCCGACCGGCGCGTACCATCCCACGGTACGCAGCCGCTCGCGCACCTCCTCGACCGTCAGCGCGGTCTCCAGCCACTCACCGGCCTCGCCGAACGCGTAGAGCACCGCGGTGTGCAGGTCTGCCCGCTCGGTGGTGGTGAACCGGAACATCTCCGGCGGCACCCGTGGCGGCTCCGCCATCGCCCCGCTCCCCCCGCTCGATTGGCACCGACGCAACCGTAGCGGGAGAGGCCCACGGGGCGGCTGTTGTTTGCGAGCAGATCACAGGGGTACGGCGCTGGCATTGGAAGCCGGGGGGCGGTATGGCGGAGTTCGAGGCGTCGCGGGGGATGCCGGCGGGGAGTTCGGTGGTGTTCGGCGTCGCGTCCGATGTGGAGATCATGGACCGGTGGCTCCCGCAGGGTCTGTCGGTGCACGACACCGGCCCGGGGACGGTGGAGGCGGACGGGTCGCTGGTGCCGGGGGTTGGGAGGCACGAGGGGTTGTTCCGCGCGTCGGAGGAGCAGCTCCGGGTGGAGTGGGGTGGCCGGGAGCATCCCGACTATTCGGGCTGGCTGCAGGTCTCGGACGCGGCGGCCGGGGCCAGCGAGGTGACGGTGCACATCAGCCTGCTGGACGAGCCGCAGTCGGGGGCGCGGGCCGACGAGGTGCGCGACCTGCTCGACCGCTCACTCGACCGGCTGGCCGACGAGGTCCGCCGCCACGTGTCCGACCCGGGCTGACCGAACCCGGCTGAACGGCGCGGGGATGGGGTCGCCGGGCGGGCGGCTCAGAGGAGGCGTCGCTGCACGACGTCAGCCATGACCGTGCCGACGACCTTCTCGACGGCCGGCTCCATCGCCGTGGCGTCCCGCGAGGTGCCGTCCTGCCCGGCGTACAGCAGGTGCGTGGCCCCGATGAGGGTGAGCGCGAGCGTGTCGACGTCGGCGTCCGCCGCGATGCGCCCGAACGCCCGCTCCTCGGCCAGGTAGGAGGCGATCATGGCGGCGGCCTCCGCCAGCAGGGGGACCCCGCGCGGCGTGGTCTCGCGCAGCCGGGCGCGCAGCTCGTCGCGGAAGATGACCAGGCCCACGATCGCCACGGCCACCGGCCCGAACAGCTCCGTCAGCGCGCCCGTGAGATTGGCGGTGATGCCGCCGGTGCCCGCGGCGGCGCGCAGGGCGGCGTGCCGGGCGTGGATGCGCGCGATGCGCTCGCGTACGAGGTCGGCCAGGAAGGCGTCGAAGTCGGCGAAGTGCCGGTGCAGGACACCCTTGGCGCAGCCCGCCTCCGTGGTGACCGCCCGGCTGGTCAGCCCGTGGGCCCCGTCGCGGAGCAGGACGCGCTCGGCGGCGTCGAAGAGCTGCGCGCGGGCGTCGCGCATGGCCACCCCTGTCGGCAACGTGCCCTCCCCTTCTCGTTCCCGGCCGGTCGCCACCAGACTGACAGAGTGACCAAGTGCCCGTTCATAGCGGGCGACCGACCACTTCAACGTGGCGAGCACGGCGCAGGAGCGATCGCACGACGGCCGATTCACGATGCGGCACACCACTGGCCGTCGCCGCCACCCGCCGAGAATCCCCGCCGGGAAAGGAAATCCCGGCGGCAAAAGGCCGGGACCGCGCGAAATCAGGGCTGCCGGACCGCCCTTCGCCGTCCGGTATCGTGTTTCCCCGGATAGACGCTCTGTCTGCCCTGCCGATGCCCTGGGAATAACTTTCCTTGCATTCGATCTTTTCCTGTGTCTATAAAGGGCGGCATACGGTTTACCGACCCACCTCTGAGTATGCGATCTCTTATCAGATTCCTTACGCCTGTCCTGGCCGGCCTGGTGGCCGTGACCGGCTCGGCCGGCGCCGCGAAGTCCGCCGTCCGCGACCGCCTCGACGACTTCTACGACCAGCGTCCGTCCTGGTCAGGGTGTGGCGACGGCTACGAGTGCGCGACGCTGCCGGTCCCGCTCGACTACGCAGAGCCGACCGGCGACCAGATCGGGATCAGCATGGTCCGGCTGCCGGCCACCGGTGAGAAGATCGGCTCGATCGTGCTCAATTTCGGCGGCCCAGGCGCGTCCGGCGTGGATTCGCTGAAGGCGAGCAAGGACACCGTGACCGCGGACCTCCGCGAGCGTTTCGACGTGGTGAGTTTCGACCCGCGCGGGGTCGGCGGCTCCGCCCCCGTGCGCTGCATGGGCTCGCTCGATCTCGACGCCTATTTCGCCATCGATCCGACTCCCGACACCGACGCGGAGGTCAAGCAGGCGGAAGACTGGGACAAAGTATTCGCAAAAAACTGCCTGGCGAAATCCGGCGAGAAACTGCTCGCCCATGTGGGCACGGTCGACACCGCGCGCGACCTGGACGTGATGCGCGCCGCCCTCGGCGAGCAGCGCCTGACCTACCTGGGCTTCTCCTACGGCACCTACCTCGGGGCGATCTACGCCGACACGTTCCCGACACGGGTGCGCGCGATGGTGCTCGACGGCGCCGAGGACCCGTCGCAGAGCAGCGACCAGCTCGTTCTCGACCAGGACCGCGGCTTCCAGATGGCCACGGAGTCGTTCCTGCGCCAGTGCATCGACGACGGCGACTGCCCGGTGGGCGGGCACACGGTCAAGGCCGCGACGAAGCGGCTCGACGCGCTCTACGACCGCGCCGACCAGACGCCGCTCCGCAACGACCACGACGGGCGGCAGGTCACCGAGGCCGTCGTGCGCAGCGCGGTGGAGTACGCGATGTACCAGCCCGACAACTGGCCCCGCCTGCGGCTGGCGCTGACCGACGCGTTCAGGGGCGACGGGACGAGGCTGCTGGCGCTGTCCGACGAGGGCAACGGGCGGCGGTCCAACGGGCGCTACGACAACAGCTTCGAGGCGCTCATGGCCATCAACTGCGTCGACCACCCGGAGAACCCGTGCCCGAACTGGCCGGTCAAGGGCACCCGCTACCCGAAGAAGGTGCAGGCCAAGGGCGCGCCGCCGATCGTGGTCGTGGGCACGACGCGTGACCCGGCGACGCCGTACAAGCTGGCCGAGGCGCTGGTGGCGCAGCTTCCCGGCGGCGTGCTGCTCACCAACGACGCCGACGGCCACACCGGGTACGGCAGGGGCTCCACCTGCCTCGACGGCAAGATCGACCGGTACCTGATCACGGCCAGGGCGCCGCGCCCCGGAACGTGCGCCGACCTGAGCACCGCCGCGCTGTCCGACATGTCCGACCCGGCGATGTCCGACACGGCGTCCAACACGGCGTGAGTGCGATCATCCGTCGCTGAGGCGGCCGGGTGAGCACGGCGGTCTGGTGACCGTTCTGGAGGGCAGTCCCACACCTCGGTGTGGGACTGGTGTCGTTCGGGTCAACCCTGGACGTGCCTGCGTGGTGGCCCGGACCGTAGCGGGAGAGATTGGGCGGACGTAGCCGGAAATTCCCGCCCGAGGAGCCCATGGAGTCGCTGCTGATCCTGCACGCGGTGGCGGCGGCCTGCGCTCCCTGGCTGGTGGCCCGTCTGGGCCGCGCCTCCTTCGCCCTGCTGGCCCTTCCCCCGGCCGCCGGGTTCGCGTACACGATCTGGCTGGCGGTGCGGGGCCTGCCGAGCAGGGAGAGCACCCCGTGGGCGCCGGTGCTGGGGCTGGAGCTGTCGTTCCGCGTCGATCCGCTGGCCGTGGTGATGATGTCGCTGGTCACCGGGGTCGGCGTGCTCGTGCTGTGCTACAGCGCCCGCTACTTCCCCGAGGGCGAGGCCGGGCTCGGCCGCTACGGCGGCGTGATGGTGGCCTTCGCCGGTTCGATGCTGGGCCTGGTGACGGCCGACGATCTGCTCCTGCTGTACGTGTTCTGGGAGCTGACCACCGTCTTCTCCTACCTGCTCATCGGGTACGACCCCGCGAGCCGGACGAGCCGGCAGGCCGCGATGAAGGCGCTGGTGGTCACCACGTTCGGCGGCCTGGCCATGCTGGCCGGGTTCGTGCTGCTCGGGCAGGCGGCCGGCAGCTACCGGATCTCGCAGATCGTCGCCCACCCTCCCGGTCTGGCCCCGGCCGCCCTGGTGCTGGTGCTGGCGGGGGCGCTGTCGAAGTCGGCGATCTTCCCGTTCAGCACGTGGCTGCCGGCCGCGATGGCGGCGCCGACGCCTGTGTCGGCGTACCTGCACGCGGCGGCCATGGTGAAGGCGGGGGTGTACCTGCTGGCCCGGCTCGGCCCGGCGTTCGGCGACCTGGCGTGGTGGCGGGCGGTGGCGGTGCCGCTCGGGGTGGCGACGATGCTGCTGGGCGGGTGGCGGGCGCTACGGGAGAACGACCTGAAACGCCTGCTGGCCTACGGCACGGTCAGCCAGCTCGGCCTGCTCGTGGTGCTGTTCGGGACGGGCACGCGGGCGGCGGCGCTGGCGGGGGCGGGCATGCTGGCGGCGCACGCGCTGTTCAAGGCGGCGCTGTTCCTGGTGGTCGGCATCGTCGACCGCGCGGCCGGCAGCCGTGACCTGCGGGAGCTGAGCGGTGTGGGCCGGGCGGCGCCGTGGGTGTGCGGGGTCGCGGTGCTCGCGGGGGCGTCGATGGCGGGGCTGCCGCCGCTGGCGGGCTTCGCGGGGAAGGAGGCGGCTCTCGAGTCGCTGCTGGATTCCCCGTTCGCGCTGGCGGGGGTGGTGGCGGGAGCGGCGCTGACGGCGGCGTACACGCTGCGGTTCCTGTGGGGGGCCTTCGCCGGCAAGCCGGGCAGGCAGGCGCTGCCGGTGCGCCGGACGCCCGCCGCCATGTTCGCGCCGGCCGCGCTGCTGTCGGTGCTTGGCCTGGCGCTCGCGCCGTTCGCCCCCTGGTACGCGGGCGCGGTCTCCGGCTACACGGGCACGTTCCGCGACCCGGGGCACCAGGCCCACCTGGCGGCCTGGGCCGGGCCCTCGCTGCCGCTGCTGCTGTCGGCGGCGGCGCTGGCGGCCGGGATGCTGCTGTTCCTGGCCAGGGAGCCGGTGGCGCAGACGGGCGTCGCGCTGCACGCGGTCGACTCCGGCCAGGTGTTCTGGTCGGCGGTGCGGCGGCTGGACCGGTTCGCCATCCAGGTCACCGGCCTCATCCAGCGCGGCTCCTTGCCCGACTACCTGGTGCTGACGCTGGTGGCGACGGTCGGGGTGGGCCTGTTCTCCCTCGCGTACGGGGGCGCCCCCCACCTCCACGTGCCGGTCGTGGCCTGGCAGCGGCCCGAGCAGCCGGTGATCGCCGTGCTGCTGACGGCGGCGGCCGTACTGGCGCTGTACGCCCGCGCCTCCATCCTCCTGGCCCTGGTCGCCGGCCTGACCGGCTACTGCACGGCACTGCTGTTCCTCGCCCACGGCTCCCCCGACCTGGCGCTGACCCAGTTCCTCGCCGAGACGCTGAGCCTGGTGGTGTTCGCGCTGGTGCTGCGGCGGCTGCCGGTCGACCCGGTCAAGGGGCGGCTGCCGATGCCGTTCCGGCTGGGACTGGGGCTGGCCGTGGGCGTGGTGGCCACGGGCGCGGGCATGCTGGCGACGGCCGCGCGGACCACCGAGCCGGTCGGCGCGCTGATGGGCGGGGCGGCCGAGCAGGCCGGGGCCCGCAACGTCGTCAGCGCCATCATCCTCGACATCCGCGCCTGGGACACGCTGGGCGAGAGCGCCGTGCTGGTCGTGCTGACGCTGGGCGTGACGAGCCTGGTGTTCCTGCGGCGCAGGGCGTACCGGATCGAGCCGAGCGAGGCGGGGCGACGGCGGGGCACGCACTGGCTGGCGGCCACGCTGCCGCGCGGGCAGCGGGCGCTGGCGTTCGAGGTGGCCGCCCGGCTGACGTTCCACACGGTGCTGACGCTGTCGGTGTTCCTGATGGTCATCGGGCACAGCGCGGTGGGCGGCGGGTTCGCGGGCGGCATCGTGGCCGGGCTGGCGATCACGGTGCGGTTCCTGGCGGGAGGCAGGAACGAGCTGGCCGCGGCGGTGCCGGTGCACGCGGGCGTGCTCATGGGGGCCGGGCTGACGTTGTCGGCGGGCACGGCGCTGATCGGGCTGCTGTTCGGGCGGGCGGCGCTGGAGATGCTGGCCACGGACGTGAGCGTGCCGGTCGTGGGGCACGTGCACCTGTCCACGGGCCTGCTGTTCGACCTCGGCGTGTACGTGTCGGTCGTCGGCATGGTCCAGGACGTGCTGCGCGCCCTGGGCGGCGAACTGGACCGCCAGATCGACACGGAGCCGGGCGCCGAGACCACCCCGGGCGACGCTGCCGCGAGTGGCGCGGAGGGTCGGGCGTGAACAGCGTCCCCCTGGCGCCGTTCGCCGCCTGCTGCGTGATGATCACCGTGGGCGTGACGCTGCTGCTGGAGCGGAGCCTGGTACGGGTGCTGGCCGGCGTCATCGTCCTCGGCAACGGCGTGAACCTGCTGATCGTCACCTCCGGCGGCGACGCGGGCGGCCCGCCCTTCGTGGGCGACCGCGGCATGGCCGACCCGCTGCCGCAGGCGATGGTGCTCACCGCCATCGTGATCACCCTGGGGGTGACCGCGTTCCTGCTGGCCCTGGTGCACCGCTCGTGGCAGCTCACCGGCAGCGACGAGGTCCAGGACGACACCGAGGACCGCCGCGTACGGCTGCGCGCCCGGCGCGGCGAGCTGGGCGACGCCGTACGCGCCCGGCGCGACGCCTACCGGCGGCTGGTCGTCGAGCAGCGGGCCGAGCTGGCGAACCTCCAGGCCGAGCAGGCCGAACGGGAGCGGCTGGAGGAGGCCGACCTGGAGCGGCGCATCGCCCGCGTGCACACCGAGCTGGAGCAGTGGATGCGCGGGCACCGGCAGCGGGGCGTGACGGAGGAGGAGCTGCAGCGCCGCTTCGAGGACGTGGGCCTGCGCGACGACCTGGGCGGCCTGAGCAACCTCGAACGCATCGAGCAGTTGCGCGAGGAGTACGAGCGGGGCCGCAAGGAGCAGGCGGCCAGGGAGAAGGCGCTGCGCAGGAAGCTCAGGGCCCGCCAGCGCGACTCGCGCAGGCAGTTGCGGGCGGCGATCAGGGAGGAGCGGGAGCGCCAGGCCCTGGCCCAGGACCCCGAGCTGGAGGGCGAGGACTGACGCCATGGACGGCCCGATCCTGCTGGAGAGCCTCGTCTGCGTGCCCGTGCTGCTGCCGCTGCTGGCGGCCGGGGTGAAGCTGGCGATCGGCGCGCGGCTGCGCCGGCTGCAGTCGTTCATCAGCCTGGGCACGCTGGGCCTGTCGCTGGCCGTCTCGGTGGTGCTGCTGGTCGCGGCCGACACACGCGGGCCGCTGGTGACCGAGCTGGGCGGCTGGGGGGCGCCGGTCGGCATCTGCCTGGTGGCCGACCGGCTCTCGACGCTGGTGCTGGTGGTGTCGTCGGCGGTGACGTTCTGCGTGATGGCGTACTCGGTGACGAGCGCGTACGACGAGCAGGAGCACGACGCGCCGATGGCGATCTTCCATCCGGCGTTCCTGGTGATGGTGGCGGGGGTGGCCGACGCGTTCCTGTCGGGTGACCTGTTCAACCTGTTCGTGGCGTTCGAGCTGCTGCTGAGCGGCTCGTACGTGCTGCTCACGTTCGGCGGCACCGAGTCGCGGATCCGGGCGGGGGCGACGTACACGGTGATGGCGCTGGCGTCGTCGATGTTGTTCCTGATCGCGCTGGCCGTCACCTACGGCGCCACGGGGACGCTGTCGATGGCCCAGCTCGCCGAGCGCTTCTCCACCCTGCCCGCGCAGGTGCGGAC
Organism: Nonomuraea antimicrobica; assembly: GCF_039536965.1. NCBI lineage: Bacteria > Bacillati > Actinomycetota > Actinomycetes > Streptosporangiales > Streptosporangiaceae > Nonomuraea > Nonomuraea antimicrobica. Next base: position 8,247 of record NZ_BAAAZP010000005.1, read on the forward strand.
GCTGGTGGAGCTGACGCTGCTGCTGGCCTTCGCGATCAAGGCGGCGATCTTCCCGGTGTCGGCGTGGCTGCCGGACTCGTACCCCACCGCGCCCGCCCCGGCCACGGCCGTGTTCGCCGGGCTGCTCACGAAGGTGGGCGTCTACTCGATCATCCGCCTGGAGGCGCTGCTGTTCCCCGGCGGGCCGGTCTCGACGCTGCTGATGTGGGTGGCGCTGGCCACCCTGCTGACCGGGGTGCTGGGCGCGGTGGCGCAGACCGACATGAAACGGATGCTCTCCTTCACGCTGGTCAGCCACATCGGGTACATGGTGTTCGGGGTGGCGCTGTCCACGGTGGCGGGCCTGGCGGGGGCGATCTTCTACGTGGTGCACCACATCACCGTGCAGACGAGCCTGTTCCTGGTGACGGGGCTGGTCGAGCGGCGTACCGGCACCACGTCGGTGACCCGGCTGGGCGGGCTGATGACGGCGTCGCCGCTGATCGCCGTGCTGTTCTTCGTCCCGGCCATGAACCTGTCGGGCATCCCGCCCATGTCGGGGTTCCTCGGCAAGCTGATGCTGGTGCAGGCCGGGTTCGCCCGAGGGGGGTGGCTGCCGGTGACGCTGGTGGCGGCGGGGCTGGTGACGAGCCTGCTCACGCTGTACGCGGTCGCCAAGACGTGGGGCAAGGCGTTCTGGCGCGGCCCGCGCTCCGAGCGTCCCGGCCAGGTCGTGGAGAGCGAGGAGTACACCGGCGAGGACCCGACGGTGACCACGACCAGGCAGCCGGCGGGCCTGACGGTGGCGGTGTCGGCCCTGGTCGTGCTGGGGCTGGCGTTCACGGTGCTGGCGGGGCCGCTGTCGGCGCTGGCGCACCGGGCGGCCGCCGAGCTGATGGCGCGCGAGCCGTACGTCACGGCCGTGCTCGGGAGGCCGTCATGAGGCGCGGCGCGGCCGGCGGGCACGGGTGGCCGGGCGGGGCGGTGAGGCGCCCGTGAGGCGGGACGTGCTGGCGCCGCGCCTGTTCGGGCGGCGGGTGCCGCTGCCGCTGGTGGCCTGGCTGGCGCTGGTGTGGGTGACGCTGTGGGGCGACCTGTCGGCGGGCAACGTGCTGGGCGGGCTGGTGACGGGCCTGGTGGTGACGTGGGCGTTGCCGCTGCCGGTGCTCGACCCGGGCATCCGGGTGCGCCCGGTGCCGCTCGTGCGGTTCCTGCTCTGGTTCGGCTGGGACATGGTGACCTCGACCGTCCGGGTGGTCTTCTGGGTGGCGCATCCGGGACCGCCGCCGGTGCGGCTCGTCCGGGTGCCGCTGCGCACGTCGTCCGAGTCGATGACCGTGATGATCATGATCGCGCTGACCACGGTGCCGGGCAGCCTGGTCGTCGAGCGGTATCCAGGAGAGCTGCTGCTGCACGTGCTGGGCCGCCCCGGGGAGATCGCGGACGCCGTACGCGCCGACGTGGCGGGGCTGGAGTCGCGGATCGTGGCCGCGTTCGGCACCCGCGGGGACCGGGAGGAGCTGGGATGACGACGGTGTACCTGCTGACGCTGGCCCTGCTGGGCATCGGCGCGGCGGCCTCGCTCTACCGGGTGGCGCGCGGGCCGTCGATGCTGGACCGGGCGGTGGCGCTGGACGTGTTCACGTCGCTGTCGATGTGCGGTGTCGGGGCGTTCGCCGTGATCAGGAACGACTACTCCGACCTGCCGATCCTGCTGGTCCTGTCGTTGCTGGGGTTCGTCGGGTCGGTGTCGCTGGCCCGGTTCTTCGCCGATCGGACGGGAAACCCGGGCCGGACGGGAGACTCGGGTCAGGCGGGAGACCCGGGCCGGGCGGAGAGCCGGGCGGAGGAGGGGCCGCGATGAGGGCTCTGGACGTGGCGGCCGGGGCCTGCCTGCTGACCGGCGCGGTGCTGGCGCTGTCGGCGGGGGTGGGGCTGGTGCGCTTCCGCACCACGCTGGAGCGCATGCACGCCGGTACGAAGCCGCAGGTGCTCGGCGTGCTGCTGGTGCTGCTGGCCATGTGGCTGCACCGGCCCACCTGGTCGGACGCCGGGCCGCTGCTGCTGGTGGGCCTCTCCCAGGTGGTCACCGTGTCGGTCGCGGCGTACATGGTGGCGCGGGCGGCGTACCCGCGTCAGTCGTCCGACGACGACACCGGGCCGCCGTCCGACGAGTGACCCGCCCGGTCCAGGCTCGGCTGCCCGAACCAGGTCCACAGCGCCAGCGCGGCCACCAGGCCGGCGGTGATCCAGGCCAGCGTCGGGTTGAACAGGTAGCCGACCACGAACATGGTGGACGTGGTCATCGACACCGCCAGGGCGAGCGCGCCGAGGATGCCGTAGATCCTGGAGCGGCGTACCAGGGTCTCCTTGCGGCCCTGGTGGAAGAGCACCCGGTGCTGCGCGGTCGGCGCGATGTAGCAGACGGACGCGATCGCGGCGCTGACCAGCGCCGCGTAGTACAACCACCGGTTGACCTCGCCCAACCGGGCGAACCCAGGCGAGAACGGCACGGTGAGCAGGAACGCGAACAGCACCTGCACGCCGGTGACCGCCACCCGCGCGCCCTGGAGCAGCTCGACGAAGTTGCGGTCCGCGCGCTCCCATCGCGACTCGTGCCTCACACCGCCTCCCACCCCGAATACGAGAGGCTTCCTCTTCCAAGCCGGGCGGCGCTAAAACCTCGGCACGAGGATCTTCGCCGGAGTGATGGGCAGTTGGCGCACCCGGTGGCCGGTGGCGTGGTAGACGGCGTTGCCGATCGCGGCGGCCGTGCCCACGATGCCGATCTCGCCGATGCCCTTGCTGCCCATCGGGTTGAGCGCGCCATCGCGTTCCTCCAGCCAGACCGCCTCCACGTCGGGCACGTCGGCGCACGCGGGCACGTGGTACTGCGCCAGGTCGCGGTGGAGGAAGCCGCCGAACTCCGCGTCGGTGAGCGTCTCCTCCATCAGCGCCATGCCCACGCCCATCGTCATGCCGCCGATGAACTGCGACCTGGCCAGCGTGGCGTCCACGATGTGCCCGGCCGCGAACACGCCCAGCAGCCGCGCCAGGCGCACCTCACCGGTCACGGCGCTGACCCGGACCTCGGCGAACTGGGCGCCGAACGCGTGCCGGGCGAGCGGGGCGTCCGACCGAATCTCCTCGGTGGTGTCGGCGCGGCCCTCCTTGCCGTCGCGGCGCAGCTCCTCGCAGGCGCGTACGACCGCCGTCCCCCACGAGGCCATGCCCATCGAGCCCCCGGCGAGCGGCGCGTCCGGCAGGTCGCTGTCGCCCAGCTCCAGATGGATCCGCTCTGGGGCGACGCCGAGCGTGCTCGCCGCGATCCTGGCCAGCGCCGTACGCGCGCCGGTGCCGATGTCGGCGGCGGCCAGCCGGACGAGGAAGTCGCCGTCGCGCACCGTGGCCACGGCCTTGCAGGGCAGCCGCCTGGCCGGGTACGTCGAGGCGGCCACGCCGGTGCCGACCAGCCACTCCCCCTCGCGCCTGATCCCCGGCGCCGGGTCGCGGTGCTCCCAGCCGAAGCGGCGGGCGCCCTCGCGCAGGCAGGCCACCAGGTTGCGCGAGCTGAACGGCAGCCCGCTGTCCGGCTCGGTCTCGGCGTCGTTGCGGACCCGCAGCTCGACCGGGTCCAGGCCGGCGGCGTAGGCCAGCTCGTCCATGGCCGACTCCAGCGCGTACATGCCGGGGCACTCCCCGGGGGCGCGCATCCAGGACGGGGTGGCCACGTCCAGCCGGACGAGCCGGTGCGCGGTGCGCAGCGCGGGCGTGGCGTACATGACGCGGGCCACCACGGCGGTCTGCTCGGCGAACTCGACCAGGGTGGAGCTCTGCTCGTACGCGACGTGCTCCAGCGCCGTCAGCCGCCCCTCGGGGTCGGCGCCGAGCCGCAGCCGCTGGATCGTGGGCGTGCGGTAGCCGGTCACGTCGAACATCTGCTGCCGGGTCAGCACGATCTTGACCGGGCGGCCCACGGCCCTGGCGGCTAGCGCGGCCAGCACGGCCTGCGGCCTGGTGGTGCCCTTCGAGCCGAACCCGCCGCCCACGTGCCTGGAGACCACGCGTACCCGCTCGGGCGGCAGGCCCAGGGTCGCGGCGATGAGGTCGCGGCTGGCCGTGGCGCCCTGCGCGGTGTCGTACACCATCAGGCGGCCCTCGTCGTCCCAGAAGGCCAGCGCCGCGTGCGGCTCCATCGGGTTGTTGTGCAGGACGGGCGTCTCGTACGTGACGTCCACGGTGGCCGCGGCGGCCTCCAGACCGGCCTCGACGTCGCCGTGCCCGGTGTCGGTGGGCAGGCCGGGGTTGACGACCTCCGGCCGGTAGAGGCCGGGGTGGTCGGCGCTCAGGCGGACGTCGTGGTCGTCGGGGTCGTAGTCGACGCGCACGGCCGCGGCGGCGGCGTGGGCGTTCTCGTAGGTGTCGGCGACGACGGCCGCGATGAGCTGGCCCCGGTAGGCGACCTCGCGGCTCTGGAACAGCGCCAGCTCGGGATCGGCGTCCTCGGCCAGGCGGGGCGGGTCCTCGCTGGACAGCACGGCCAGCACGCCGGGCATCTCCAGCGCCTGGCCGCCGTCCACGCGCTTGATGCGGCCCTTGGCGATGCGCGACTGCACCGCGCAGGCGTACGTGACGCCCTCGACCGGGTATTCGGCGGCGTACGTGGCCAGTCCCGTGACCTTGACGCGGGCCTCGATGCGGTTCACGGCGTGAGCTCCTCCAGCGTGGCGACGATCAGGTTGCGGGCCAGCGGCACCTTGAAGGCGTTGCGCGGCAGCGGGCCGGCCTGCTCCAGCTCGGTCTCGGCGGCCTGCAGGTACGCCTCCCCGGTGGCCGGGCCGCCGGCCAGCGCCCGCTCGGCCCGTTCGGCCCGCCAGGGCACGTGGGCCACGCCGCCGAGCGCGATGCGGCAGCCCGCGACCGCGCCGTCGCGTACGTCGAGCACGGCCGCGATGGACACCAGCGCGAACGCGAACGACGCCCGCTCGCGCACCTTCCTGTAGGCCGAGGCGCCCTCGGGGGGTGGCGGCAGCTCCACGGCGGTGATGAGGTCGCCGGGCTCCAGCACGGTGTCACGCTCGGGCTCGTCGCCGGGCAGGCGGTGCAGTCCTGGCATGGGGATGATGCGGTCGCCGCCGGGGCCGGTGACGTGCACCTGCGCGTCCAGCGCGGCCAGGGCGACGGCCATGTCGGACGGGTGGGTGGCCACGCAGGCGCCGGACGCGCCGAGCACGGCCAGACCGGCGTGGTCCCCGGCGATCGCGGGGCAGCCGGAGCCGGGGCGGCGCTTGTTGCAGGGCCGGGTGACGTCCTGGAAGTACGCGCAGCGGGTGCGCTGCAGCAGGTTGCCCGCGACGGTCGCGACGTTGCGGACCTGGCCGGAGGCGCCGGCCAGCACCGCGCGGGCCAGCATGGGGTAGCGGGCGCGGATGAGCGGGTCGGCGGCCAGGTCGCTGTTGCGCACGGCGGCGCCGACGCGCACCCGGTCGCCCACGGGCTCGATGGCGTCGAGGGGCAGGCGGCTGACGTCGAGCAGGCGTTCCGGCTCGGCCACGCCCAGCCGCATGAGGTCCACCAGGTTGGTGCCACCGCCCAGGTACATGGTGCCGGGGGCGAAGCCGCGCACGGCCTGCGCGGGGGTGGCGGCGCGGGCGTACTCGAAGGGTTTCACCGGGCCACCTCGGCGATCGCGCTGACGATGTTGACGTACGCGCCGCATCGGCACAGGTTGCCGCTCATCCGCTCCCTGATCTCCTCGGGCGTCAGCTCGGGGTCGGCGAGGAGGTCGCCGGTGACGGCGCTCGGGCCCGGCTCGCCCAGCATCCCGGCCGCCGAGCAGAGCTGCCCCGGCGTGCAGTACCCGCACTGGAACGCGTCGCGCTCGATGAACGCGGCCTGCAACGGGTGCAGGTTCTCGCCGTCGGCGAGCCCTTCGACGGTGGTGACCTGCGAGCCGTCCACCGCCACCGCCAGCGCCAGGCACGAGACGGCCCGCCGCCCGTCGATCAGGACCGTGCAGGCGCCGCACTGGCCGTGGTCGCAGCCCTTCTTGGCGCCGATGAGCCCGAGGCGTTCGCGCAGCAGGTCGAGCAGCGACATCCGCGGGTCCACGTCCACCGTGCGGGGCACGCCGTTCACCTGCAGGGTGATTTCCATGGCGCACGACTACCCGAGCCGCAGAAGAGACAACCCCTGAGGGCGGTAAAGCCGGATCAGCCGTTCGTCCCTTGGCGTCCGTTTTGGCGGAACGGTGGGGGGTAGCCGGGCGGGCATGGGCCGGGCCATGGACGAGCAGACCGCGGAGCAGGCGGCGATCCTCACCGTCAACGCCGGATCGTCGAGTCTGCGGCTCGACCTCGTACAGGGGGGCAGCCTGCTGGACAGCGCCCGGTCCGAGCGGGCCGTCGACCCCGCGGCGGCCGGGGAGGAGCTGGACAGGTTCCTCGGCGGGCACTTCGACCGCGACATCAGGGCGGTGGCGCACCGGCTCGTGCACGGCGGCGACGTGGTACGCGCGCCCACGGTCGCCGACGACGAGACGGCGGCGGCGCTGCGCGGCCTGACCAGCCTGGCCCCGCTGCACATGCCGCCCGCCCTGGCGCTGCTGGACGCGGCCCGCGAGCAGTTGCCCGCTGTGCCGCACGTGCTCTGCCCCGACACGGCCTTCCACGCCGGGCTGCCCGACGAGGCCGCCACGTACGCCCTGCCCTCCGAGTGGCGCGAACGGCACGGCCTGCGCCGCTACGGCTTCCACGGCCTGTCGTACGCGTGGGCCGCCGACCGGGTGGCCGACCTGCTCGGACGGCCCCTGGCCGAACTCGACCTCGTGCTCGTCCACCTGGGCGGCGGCTGCTCGGTGTGCGCCGTGTCGGGCGGGCGCAGCTTGGACACCTCCATGGGCTTCACGCCGCTGGACGGGCTGCCCATGTGCAGGCGTTCCGGCAGCGTGGACCCGGGGATGCTGGTGTGGCTGCTGAGGCAGGGGCACCTGTCGGTGGCGGAGCTGGCCGAAGGGCTGGAGAGCCGTTCGGGCCTGCTGGGGCTGTCAGGAGGCCGCTCCGCGGACACGCGGGAGCTGGTGGCGGCCGAGCGGGACGGCGACGAGGCCGCCGGGCTGGCGCTGCGCGTGTTCGCCCACCGGGTGAGCAGGGAGATCGCCGCCGCGGCCACCTCGTTGCGGCGACTCGACGCGCTGGTGTTCACGGGGGAGATCGGCTGGGACCAGCCCGAGGTGCGCGAGGCGGTCTGCGGGCGGCTCGGGCTGCTCGGCGTGCGCCCGCCGGTGCTGGGCAACCGGCACGACGACGGCCCGGTCAGCGCCTCTGACGCGGCCGTGCCCGTCCTGGTGGTCCAGGTACGCGAGGAGCTCCAGCTCGCCCGCGAATGCCTGCGCATGCTGGCCGAGGACGTGTGACAGGACGGCGTGTGATCGGACGGCTCGTTGCCGGGTGAGACGCCCTGGGTGAGGCGTTTGTCGGTCGCGGATGGTTGGATCTCCCGTGTGGAGGCGTCCGTCGAGCAGCTCGTCTACGTCCGTGACGACGAATACACCGTCGCGCGCATGAGCGCCGACGGCGAGCCCGAGTTCGTCGCCACCGGGCGGGCGCTGGCCGGGGTGCAGCCGGGCGAGACGCTGCGGCTGCTGGGCGAGTGGGGCAGGCACGCCCGTCACGGCCGGCGCTTCGCGGTCAGCGCCTGCGAGCGGGTGACGCCGTCGTCCGTCCGGGCCATCCGCGTCTACCTGGGGTCGGGGCTGATCAGGGGCATCGGGCCGCGGCTGGCGTACGCGATCGTCGACCACTTCGGCGAGGCCACGCTCAAGGTCATCGACACCGAGCCCGCGCGGCTCACCGAGGTCGTCAACATCGGGCCGCAGCGGCAGGGCCAGATCGTCCAGGCGTGGCAGGAGCAGAAGGCCATCGCCGCGCTCATGGTGACGCTGCAGGGGCTCGGGGTCAGCCCGCTGCTGGCCGCCAAGATCTACCAGGTGTTCGGCCACGACGCCGACGAGGTGCTGGCCACCGACCCCTACCGGCTGATCGGGCGGGTCAGGGGCATCGCCTTCCGCATCGCCGACCGCATCGCCCTTCAAGCGGGGGTGCCCGAGCGCAGCCCGCAACGGGTCCAGGCGGCGCTGCTCGACCGGCTGGAGGCGGCCGGCAACCGCGACGGCCACTGCTTCGTGCCGGTGCCCACGCTGGTCAGGGAGGCGGCCGAGCTGATCGAGCAGGACCCCGACCTCGTCCGGCCGATGATCGACGCGCTGGCGGCCGAGCGGCGGCTGGTGGTGGAGGCGGCGCCCGACCGGCCTGGGCAGGCGGTGGCCTACCTCAAGCACGTGCACAGCCGCGAGGTGGCGCTCACCGCCCAGCTCACGGCGCTGGTGCGGGCCCGCTCGACGCTGCCGCTGCGCTCGTTCCGCGAGGACCCCGAGCTGCACGACGACCAGCGCGCCGCGATGACGATGGCGCTGACCAGCACCGTCTCGATCATCACGGGCGGGCCGGGGTGCGGCAAGAGCCACACGGTCAAGGCCATCGCCACGGCGGTGCGGGCCGGGGGCGGCACGGTGGCGCTCACCGCCCCCACCGGCAAGGCGGCCAAGCGGCTGTCCGAGCTGACCGGGCTGCCCGCGATGACCGTGCACCGCATGCTGGCCCAGCAGCCCGATCCCGACCCCGAGACGCTGTTCGACGAGCGGCCTTCGCAGGCCGACCTGATCGTGGTCGACGAGGCGTCCATGCTCGACCTGCACCTGGCCACCCGGCTCACCGCCGCCGTCCGGCCCGGCTGCCACCTGCTGCTCATCGGCGACGGCGACCAGCTCCCCAGCATCGGCTCCGGCGACGTCCTGGCCGACCTGCTGCGGGCCGAGGCGATCCCGCGCGTCCAGCTCACGCACGTGTTCCGGCAGGCCGACGGCAGCGGCATCATCGACGCCGCCCACCGCATCCGCGCCGGCCGGCTGCCGGGCACGCCGGGCGGGGGCGGCTTCTGGTTCGAGGAGCTCGACGACCCCGAGCAGGTGGCCCGGCGGGTGGCGCACCTGGCGATGGTGGCGATCCCGCGCAAGCAGGGCGTCGAGCCGGGCGAGGTGCAGGTGCTGTGCCCGATGCGCAAGGGCGACACCGGCGCCACCGCGCTCGGGCGGCTGATCCAGGACCAGCTCAACCCTGCCGCCGACGACAAGCCCGAGCACTGGTCGGGGGCCACCGTGTTCCGGGTGGGCGACCGGGTGATGCCGATCCGCAACAACTACGACAAGGGCGTCTTCAACGGGGAGACGGGCACGGTGACGGCGGTGGTGCGGGAGGAGCGTACGGTCGAGATCCGCACCGACGACGGCGAGACCGTCCGCTACGGGTTCGACGAGCTCGACGACCTCACCCACGCGTACGCCATCAGCGTCCACCGGTCGCAGGGCAGCGAATACCCGTTCGTGGTGGCGCCGATCGTGGCGGAGTCCGGGGGGATCATGTTGCGGCGCAAGCTGCTGTACACGCTGGTGACGCGGGCCAAGGCGTGGGTGGTGCTGGTGGGGCAGCGGGAGGCGCTGGAGCTGGCCGTCCACCGGCTGGGGCACCGCCGCAACACGGGCCTGGCCCGGCGGCTGACCCTCAGCCTCGACTCCTGACCCCGGTTCCCGCACCCCGGAGTGCCGAAGCCGACCGGCCCGGCCCGGATGTCGCTCATCGGCTCAGGGGCTCATCGCCGGATGCCACAATGGTCGGTGATGTCAGCCGACTCCCTGGCTCGTGCCACCGCCTCTCTTCACGGCCTGCTCGTGGGTGACGCGCTCGGCTCCCAGTTCTTCGTCCCGGCCAACGGGCAGGCGCTGCGCGAGCGTACGCTGCCGCCGGGGCCGTGGCAGTGGACCGACGACACCGAGATGGCCTGCTCCGTCCACCAGGTCCTGGCCGGGCGCGGCCGGGTCGACCAGGACCTGCTCGCCCGCGCGTTCGCCGACCACCACGACTTCGACCGCGGCTACGGCCCGGCGACCGGCCGGATGCTGCGCCTCGTCCGGCAGGGCGGCGACTGGCGGGCGCTGGCGGCCGAGTTGTTCGACGGCAAGGGGTCGTGGGGCAACGGCGCGGCCATGCGGGTGGCGCCGCTCGGGGCGTGGTTCGCCGGGGACGTGCCGCTGGCGGCGGCGCTGGCCGGGCTGCCGTCCGGCGCGACGCACACGCACCCGGAGGCGGCGGCCGGGGCGGTCGCGGTGGCG
>NZ_BAAAZP010000005.1:18455-93067 GCF_039536965.1 Nonomuraea antimicrobica
CGGTGGCGGCGGCCGTCGCGGCGTCCCCTACGCGGCCGACTCCCGGAGGGCTCATCGACGAGGTGCTGCGGCACACGCCGCAGGGCCCGGTGCGCGACGGGATCGCGCTGGCCCGCCGCCTGCTGACGATCAGCGACCCGGTGCTCGCCGCGCGGCGGCTCGGCAACGGCCGGGCCGTCTCGGCCCAGGACACCATCCCGTTCACGCTCTGGGCCGCCGCCCGCCACCTGAACGACTACGCCGCCGCCTTCTGGACCACGGCGGCGGCCGGCGGGGACGTGGACACGACGTGCGCGATCGTGGGCGGCATCGTCGGCGCCCGGACGCCGCCGCCACCGGAGTGGCTGCGCCAGAGCGAACCACCCCCGGCCTGGGCCGACGTGCCACCCCCGCGCTGGGCCGACGCACCCACCACGGGCTGAACAACCGACGTGCCCGCCATGGACTGAGCTGTCGCGGTCGGCCTGGGCGTGCTGGGCGGGCTGGGCGGCCTCGACCGGCCGTGGGCGGGCGCGCCGCGTCCCGCTTACCGGGTGCCGAGGGGGAAGGTGCGCTCGAAGGCGAGGCTGAACGTGCGGGTGACCCAGCCCTTGCCGCCCCGTTCGCCGTCGGGGTCGGGCAGGGTGCCCGCGAGGATGGCGCGGCGGATCGCCGCCACCTCGGGCGAGCGGTCCCGCCGCCCCGCCAGCCGCCCCCGGTCGAGGACCAGCTCCACGACGTGCTCGTACTTCCAGCCGGGCGCGTACCCCATGTTCACGTGCAGGTCCTCGATGAGGCCTCGCCCGGCCAGCAGCCTGCCCGTGAACGGCACGTCCACCCGCAGCGGGGCGACCGTGAAGGAGCCGTCGTCCGTGTCCTCGGCGAGCGGCGTCCCGAAGATCTCCGTGCCGCCGGAGACCGGGCGCCCGGCCACGGTCGCGTGCGGGCCCAGCGTCAGCTCCCACAGGAGCAGGCGCCCGTCGTCCACGGTGAAGGAGCAGACGAAGCCGCGGTAGCAGGCCGTGTGGAACGGCCCGGGCACGATGCCGTGCCCGGTGGGCTCGAAGAGCGGCTCGGCGCCGTCGACGGCGGCCAGCACGTGGGGGGTGGCATCGACGACGATCGTGTCCGGGATTTGCGCGGTCACCACGAGACCGTCTCATGCCTGTGTGACGCGGCGGAACATTGAGACGCATTCGAAATCGGCTTGGCGGCGGAAGCCGGGTACGCGAGCATGTCCTCCGATGAACGAACGTCGCATGACACGCATCTCCAAATACCTGGCCAGGCACCTCCGGCACGACCCGCAGCGCATCGGTCTCGCCCTCGACCCGGGCGGCTGGGTGGAGGTGGAGGAGTTGCTGCGCGCCGCGGCCGAGCACGGGTTCCCGATCACGGCCGACGAGCTGCGGGAGGTCGTCGCCTCCAACGACAAACGCCGCTACGCGCTCGAGGACGGGCGGATCCGCGCCAGCCAGGGCCACTCGGTGCCGGTCGATCTCGGCCTGCCCGCAGCCGAGCCGCCGGAGGTGCTCTACCACGGCACCGTGGGCCGGTTCCTCGCGGCCATCAGGTCCGAGGGCCTGCGGGCGATGAACCGGCACCACGTGCATCTGTCCGCCGACCGGCAGACGGCCACGCGGGTGGGGGCGCGGCGCGGGGCCCCGGTGGTGCTGGTGGTGGCGGCGGGGGCGATGCGCGCCGACGGGCACACGTTCCGGCTCAGCGCGAACGGGGTCTGGCTGGTGGATCACGTGCCTCCGGCGTACCTGCGGTTCCCGTCCTGAGCCCCTTCCCGGGGTGCCCCAGCCGGTGGCGCTAGGCGGAGGCGGCGCGCTCGGGGAGGGGGCGGCGGCGCTGGGCCGGGTCGGTCAGCGAGCGCGGGCGCCAGGCGCCGTCGGGGTGGTAGAGGTTCGTGCCGGGCGGGACGATCTCGTCGATGCGGTCGAGCGTCGCGTCGTCGAGGGTGAGCGAGGCGCCCTTCAGCAGGTCTTCGAGCTGCGCCGGCGTACGCGGCCCCGTGATCACGAGGTGACGGCCGGATGCGCGGCGGCGAAGGCCACGGCGAGCTGCGGCAGCGTGCAACCCAGCCCGTCGGCCACCTCGGCGAGCTGCTCGACGGCCTCCAGCTTGACCACGTTCTCGGGCAGGGTGGGGTCGAAGCGGTGCGGCGTGAGCTTGGCGCGTCCGGCGGACATGTCCACGGGCAACCCCTTGCGGTAGCGGCCCGACAGGTAGCCGCTGGCCAGCGGGCTCCACGTCAGCACGCCCATGCCGTACCGGCGGCAGAGCGGCAGCACGTCCTTCTCCACGCCCCGCGCGAGCAGCGAGTACGGCGGCTGCTCGGTCCTGAACCGATACAGCGCGCGCCGCTCGGCGACGTGGTGCGACTCGACGATGTCCTCGGTGGGGAACGTCGAGCAGCCGAACGCGCGGATCTTCCCCTGCCGGACGAGGTCGGTCAGCACCGACAGCGTCTCCTCGACGTCGGTGGTGTGGTCGGGGCGGTGGACCTGGTAGAGGTCGATCCAGTCCGTACGCAGCCGCCGCAGGCTCTCCTCGACCTCCCGCGTGATCCACAGCCGCGAGTTGCCGCCCCTGTTCGGCCCCTCCCCCATCGGGAAGTGCACCTTGGTCGCCAGGACGACCTCGTCCCGCCGCCCCTGCAGCGCCTTGCCGACGATCTCCTCCGACTCGCCCGAGGAGTACATGTCGGCGGTGTCCACGAAGTTGACGCCCTGGTCGAGGGCGGTGTGGATGATGCGGGCACACTCGTCGTGATCGGTGTTGCCCACGGCCCCGAACATCATGGCGCCCAGGCAGTGGACGCTCACCTCGATGCCGGTGCCTCCGAGTACGCGGTAGCGCATGGTGGTCGAACTCCCTGACGGTCGGTGGAGACGCTTGCGGAGCGACCCTACGACCTAGAGCCGACTCCAGATCAAGTACGCGTCCTGACCCCCCGCCCCCGGGCTAACCACTCAGCGCGGAGCGGGCGGCCATGAGTGCGAAGCCGAGCAGGTTCAGCCCCTGCCACGCCGCCGGGGAGGCGGCGCGCTCGTCGCCCGCGGCCAGGCCGATGCCCCACACCCGGTCCCGGGGGCTGGCCTCCACCAGGACGCGCTCACCGGTGCCGAGCAGGTAGTCCGCGAGCGGCGCGCACTGCCCGAACTTGGCCGTGTTCCCGCGTACGACGATGGCGAAGCGGTGTGCCTGCCAGGTCTCCTCGTCGAACCCCCGGATGGCGCGGCCGAGCGCCTTGGCCTCCCCCGGATGCCCGGCCGCCAGGATCTCGGCCGCGCGCTCCCCGTCCCCGAACAGCCACGCCTTGTGGGCCATCATGTAGTGCTCGGCCGAGGCGAACGTGTGCCCGTCCTCGGTGAAGGTGACCGGCCACCACTGGCTCAGCCATCCGGGGCCGGCACCGCCGTCGCGGGCGGGCTGGTGGCCCCAGAAGAAGACGTACTTGAGACGACGGCCGGACCGCTCGGCGGCGATGAGCGCGTCCACCGTCATGGGGATCTCGTCGGACATGTCCCTCACCGTCCCACATCGGGGACCGGTCCCGCGCGGACACCTCCGGCCCGGCGGGCGTCAAGAAGGCGTGGTTTCGTCGTCAAGAACGTGCCGGTACGCTGGCGCCCACCGGGGCTGTTACGGTAGTGCACGGCGCGCCGGGAAGTCTGGTCGGCATAAGACTGCCGGTCGGCTGCTCGGGGAGGCGTTCACGATGTGCGACCGTGGCTCTGCGGAGTGGAGCGGGGCTCGGTGATGGGAGTGCTCAAGCCGCTCTCGTCCCGTTTCACGCATCCGGCCCAGGTTGTGGCGATCGGGTTCGGCCTGGCCATCGCGACCGGCACGTTCCTGCTCACGCTGCCCATCGCCACCACCGACGGCGAGTCGGCGGGCTGGGTGGCCGCGCTGTTCACGGCTACCTCGGCCGCGTGCGTGACCGGGCTGGCGGTGGTCGACACCGCCTCGCACTGGTCGGTGTTCGGCGAGCTGGTGATCGCCGGGCTGGTCCAGGCGGGCGGGCTCGGCATCATGACCATGGCGACCGTGTTCACGCTGCTCATCTCGGGCCGGTTGGGGCTGCGTGCCCGGATCGTGGCCCAGGCCGAGACCAAGGCGCTGAGCATGAGCGACATCCGGCGGGTCATCCGCAAGGTGGTGCTGTTCAGCCTGCTGTGCGAGGTGCTGACCGCCGCCGTGCTCACCGGCCGCTTCATGATCGCGTACGACGAGCCGTTCGGCCGCGCCGTCTACCTGGGCGCCTTCCATTCGGTGATGGCGTTCAACAACGCCGGGTTCGCGCTCTGGCCCGACAGTCTCGTACGGTTCGTCTCCGACGCCTGGATCTGCCTGACCATCGCCGCGTCCTGCATCGTGGGCGGGCTGGGCTTCCCCGTGGTGTTCGAGCTGGCCCGCTCCTGGCGGCACCCGCGCAGGTGGAGCGTGCTGACCCGGATCACGGTGGGCGTGTCGGTGACGCTGCTGGTGCTCGGCACGCTGGTCTTCCTGCTGACCGAGTGGCGCAATCCGAAGACGCTCGGGGCTCTCGACGACTCCGGCAAGCTGCTGGCGGCGTTCTTCACGGCGGTCATGCCGCGCTCGGCCGGGTTCAACGTCCTCGACATCTCCGAGATGCATCCGTCGAGCTGGCTGGCGACCGACCTGCTGATGTTCATCGGCGGGGGCAGCGCGGGCACGGCGGGCGGCATCAAGGTGACCACGATCGGGCTGCTGGCGTTCGTCGTGTGGGCCGAGATGCGCGGCGAGGGCCGGGTGCACGTCGGCCACCGCAGCCTGTCCGACACCACGCAGCGCCAGGCGGTGACGATCACGGCGCTGGGGGCGGCGCTGGTGGGTGTGGCCACGTACGTGCTGCTCGCCCTCACCCCGCACGACCTCGACCGGGTGATGTTCGAGGTGGTGGCGGCGTTCGGCACGGCGGGCCTGTCCACCGGCATCACCGCCGACGTCGGCACGGCCGGTCAGCTGCTGCTCGTGCTGCTCATGTTCGTCGGCCGCATCGGCCCTCTCACCCTGGGCTCCGCGCTGGCCCTCAACAGGCGGACCCGCCACTACGAACTCCCCGAGGAGCGAGTCATCGTTGGCTGACTACACGAGCAATCCGGTGGTCGTCATCGGCCTGGGCCGGTTCGGCACGTCGCTGGCGCTGGAGCTCACCCGGCGCGGCACCGAGGTCCTGGCCATCGACCACCGTCCGAAGATCACCCAGGGTCTGGCGGGGCGCATCACCCAGATCGCCACCGCCGACGCCACCGACATGGAGGCGCTGCGCCAGCTCGGCGTGGCCGACTTCTACCAGGCGGTGGTGGCCGTGGGCAGCGACATCGAGGCCAGCATCCTCACCACGTCGCTCCTGGTCGAGCTGGAGATCAACGACATCTGGGCCAAGGCCATCAGCACCCAGCACGGCCGCATCCTGAGCCGCATCGGCGCCCACCACGTCGTCTTCCCCGAGCACGACATGGGCGAGCGGGTGGCCCACCTGGTGAACGGGCGCATGCTCGACTACATGCAGGTCGACGAGGACTTCGCGCTGGCCAAGACCAGCCCGCCCAAGGAGTACGTGGGCATCCCCCTCGGCCGCTCCAACCTGCGCCGCAAGTACGGCGTCACGATCGTGGCCGTGAAGCCGCCGGGCGAGGAGTTCACGTACGCGACGGCTGATACGGAGCTGACGTACGGGGACATCGTGCTGGTGTCGGGGCGTACGGAGCAGGTCGAGCGCTTCGCCGAACTCCCCTGAGCCGAACCTCTGAGCCGAACCGCTGAGTTGATCCGCTGGGTGGGGCCGATCCGGCTAGGCTGGGAGGTCGGAGGCCACTGATGCGCGCACGCGATCTCGCCGTCGAGTTCCCGACGGTCGCTCTCGACACCCCGGCGCTGGAGGCGGCCAGGCTGCTGGCCGAGCGCGACCTGCCGGGGCTCATCCTGGTCGACGACCACGGGCGGCCGTTCAGCATCCTGCCCGGCACGCAGGTGCTGCGTCTGGCGGTGCCCGCCTACTGCCAGGACGATCCGGCGCTGGCCCGGGTGGTCGACGAGGCGCACGCCGACCGGTTCCTGCACCGGCTCGGGGGCAAGACCGTGCGCGAGTGCCTGCCGGAGCAGCCGCGCGAGCTGCCGGTGGCCGACCCGAAGGCGACGGTGCTGGAGCTGGCGGCGCTGATGGCGCGTACGCGCAGCCCGCTGGTGGCGGTGGTCGAGGAGGGCCGCCTGACCGGCGCCGTCACCCTGCAGTCCCTGCTGGACCACGCCCTCCAGCTCTGACCCGCCCGCCTGACCCGCCCGCCTGACCAGCGCGCGAGACCAAAGTCGCGGGAGGTACATCGATCGATGTACGGCCCATTTCGCTCCCCAGGACGATCACGGCGGCCCCGCGCGCCAGCACAGTTGAGAGTGTGAGCAGACGCATCGACGCACTCGACGTGCTTCGCGGAGTGGCCATCCTGGGCACGCTCGGCACCAACATCTGGATCTTCACCTCTCCCGCGGGCCCCATGGAGCTGCTCGGCGGCGGGAGCGGCGGCGCGGTGGAGACGTTCCTGCGGTTCCTGTCGAACGGCAAGTTCCTCGGGCTGCTCACGCTGCTGTTCGGCGTGGGGCTGGAGCTGCAGTACCGCAGCGCCGTACGCAAGGGGACGACCTGGCCTGGCCGCTACCTGTGGCGGGCGGCGCTGCTGTTCGGCGAGGGCGTGCTGCACTACGTGCTGGTCTTCGAGTTCGACGTGCTGATGGGGTACGCGATCACCTCCGTGGTGGTGGCGTACCTGGTGGGCCGTGGCGCGCGTACGGTCACGGCGTGGATGGTGGGTGCGGGCACGCTGCACGTGGCCGTCGTGGGCCTGGTCACCGTGGGCCTGATGACCGGGCAGGGCCAGATCACGGGCGCGGCGCCGCCCAGTGGCTGGCTCGACCAGGTGCTGTTCCGGCTGCAGAACCCGGGGATCTTCCGCGCGGAGCTGGTGCTCATCGTGCCGATGGGCATCGTGCTGTTCCTGCTCGGCGCCCGCCTGCTGCGCGCCGGAGTCTTCGAGGAGGGCGGCGCGCGCCTGCGCGGCAGGCTGATCGCCGTCGGGCTCGGCCTGGGGGTGCCGCTGAACCTGTTCACCGCGTTCGGCGGGCCCGGCTGGTTCGTGGTCGACCGTTACCTCGTGGCGCCGCTGGTCTCGCTGGGCCTGCTGGCGCTGATCACCTCCATCGTGCTGGGCCTGCGCGAGGCCCCCGGCGTGCTGCGCAGGGGGCTCAGCGGCGTCGGCAGGACGGCGCTGTCCTGCTACGTCTTCCAGAACGTGGCGGCCGCCGTGCTGTGCTACGACTGGGGCCTCGGGCTCGCGGACCGGCTCGACGGGTGGCGGCCCTGGTGGGTGCCGGTGGCGTGGGCGGGGATCTGCCTGTCGTTCATGGTGGGCTCGTCCCTGTGGCTGCGCCGCTTCGAACGCGGGCCGCTGGAGCTGGCCTGGCAGTGGGCCTACCAGGCGCCGTGGCGGACCCACGATCAGGCGCGCCGGTAGGCGGCCCCCGGGTGGGTGGCGGGCAGGCGGTGCGCACCGGGGCCGAGCAGCCGCTCGCGCAGCGTCGCGTCGCCGTACTCGGTGCGGTAGCGGCCCCGGCGTTGCAGTTCGGGGACGACGAGGTCGATGAAGTCCTCGGCGGTGCCCGGCGACAGGTACTGCATGAGGTTGAAGCCCGTGGCGCCGCTCTCGTCGGCCCAGCGCTCGATCTCGTCGGCGACCTGACCGGGCGTGCCGGCCACGAAGAACGGCCCGCCCCCGCCGATCCGGCCGACGGAGTCGAGCACGTCGCGCACCCGCAGGCCCCGGCCGACCAGGGGGCGCACGGCCCGCTCGGTGAAGTCGCCGCCGCGGGCCACGATGTCGTCGATCAGCTCCTCCGGCCCGTACGCGGCCAGGTCGATGCCGCTGCCCCGCTGCGCCAGGAAGCCCTCCGGCCTGATGTGCCGCCGCAGCTCGGCGACCTTGGCCTCGACCTCCCGTTCCGTGGGCGCGACGATGACGGACGCGCTGGGGAAGAACGTGATGTGCGCGGGATCGCGCCCGAACGCGGCGGCCCGCCGTCGGGTGTCGGCGATCTCCTCCCGCAGCGCCTCCGGGGAGACTGCGCCGGTGAACACCGCCTCGGCGTGCCTGGCCGCGAAGTCCTTGCCGCGCTCCGAGTTGCCCGCCTGGTACAGGACGGGGGTGCGCTGCGGCGACGGCTCCGACAGGTGCGGCCCGGCGACCCGGAAGTGTTTGCCGACGTGGTCGATGGCGTGCACCTTGGCCGGGTCGGTGTAAACGGCCCGTTCGCGGTCGCGCAGCACGGCGCCGTCCTCCCAGCTCCCCTCCCACAGCTTGTAGAGCACCTCCAGGTACTCCTCGGCGATCTCGTAGCGCAGGTCGTGCTCGATCTCGTCGTCGAGGCCGAAGTTGCGGGCCGCGCTGCGCAGGTAGGAGGTCACGATGTTCCACGCCACCCGGCCCTTGGTCAGGTGGTCGAGGGTGGACATGCGGCGGGCGTGCGCGAACGGCGGCTCGTACGTGGTGGAGAACGTCACCGCGAACCCCAGGTGCCGCGTCACGGCCGCCATGGCCGGCACCACGAGCAGCGGGTCGTTGGCCGGGATCTGCACGGCCTCGCGGATGGCGGTCTCGGGCCCGCCCCGGTAACGGTCGTAGGCGCCGACGACGTCGGCCAGGAAGACGGCGTCGAACAGGCCGCGCTCCAGCAGCCTGGCCAGGTCCGTCCAGTACTCCAGGTCGGTGTAGCGGTGGCGGTTGTTGGCGGGGTGGGTCCACAGGCCGTGCTGGATGTGGCCCACGCAGTTCATCTCGAACAGGTTGAAGTGGATGAGGCCGCTCATCGGGTGAGGCTCCTGGGTGCGATGCCGTTGAGGTGGTAGTTGCCGACGTCGTGCACCTTGGCCCGCCGCGGGTCGTGCACGGTGTGGGTGCGGGCGTTGCGCCAGTGCCGGTCCAGGTTGAGCGGGCCGCGTACGGCGCTCGCCCCGGCCAGCTCGAACCACTCGCCGGTCACTCGGTTGGCGGCCCGGTCGGCCTGCGCGCGGGCGGCGGCCATCGCCACGGCCGCCTCGTCGGCCAGGTGCTCGAAGTCCTCCGGCAGGGCGGCGCGGGCCCGGTCGACGGCGTCGCCCGCGCTCTCCAGCAGCGCTCGGGCGGCGCGGGTCAGCACGGCCAGCTCGCCGAAGCGCTGCACGACGACCGGGTCCTCGACGACCTTCTCGACCAGCCCTCCGGGCGGGCCGCCGTTGGCGCCGACGCTGCCGTAGCCGCCCCTCAGGTAGCCGCGCAGGAACGCGGCGGCGTCGGCCAGCGCACCCTCCGCGATGCCGGTGTCGATGGCGGCGTGGATGAGCAGCCCGAAGCTGCGGAAGGTGCCGCCGCCGTCGCGGCGCACCCGCATGACGTGCGCGGCGGGCACGAACACGTCGTCGAGCAGGACGGTGCCGCTGGCCGTCGTCCGCTGCCCGAAGCCGTCCCAGTCGTCCACCACGGTCAGCCCGGGGCTCTCGCGCGGCACGAACGCCACGGTGTAGGTCTCGCCGCCGGACGTCCCGCCGTCAGTGGACCCGCCGGCAGTGGACCCGCCAGCGGGCCCGCTCTCGCCCAGCGCGGCGACGGGGACCCAGTGGGCAAACAGCGCGCCGGTCGAGTAGATCTTGCGCCCGGAGACGAGGTAGCCGTCCTCGTGCGGGCGCAGCGTGGCGCGTTCGCGCTCGCCGCCGGGGCCGCGCGCGTCCACGGCGGCGTTGCCCAGGCGGCGTCCGGCCAGCACCTCGCGGTAGAAGAACGCCTGCTGCTCCTCGGTGCCGAACTCGCGCAGGCAGTCGACGTACCAGAAGTGGTTCTGGGGGATCTGGCCGATGCTGCCGTCGGCCGCCGACAGCTCCCTGATGACCGCGCCGAGCGTCGCCGTACGCACGCCCGCGCCGCCGTGCTCGGCCGGGACGGTGATGCCGAGCAGCCCGCTCTCCGAGAGCGCCTCGACCTCGGCCGCGGGCAGGATGCGCTCGGCGTCGCGCCGCGCGGCCCCCTCGGCGAAGCCGCGGGCCAGCTCGCGGGCGACCTCGACGGCCTCCTCGTCGGTCTTGATCACATGTGCCATGTCACGCCGCCGCCAATCTCGGGATGGCCGCCACCAGTTCCTTCGTGTACGGGTGCGCGGGCGTGCGGAACACGGTCTCGACCGGCCCCTCCTCAACCACGCGCCCGTCCTTCATGACCAGGACCCGATCGCACACGTGGTGCACCACGCCCAGGTCGTGCGAGATGAACAGGTAGGCCACGCCCGTCTCCCGCTGTACGTCCTCCAGCAGGTCGAGCACCTGCGCCTGCACGGACACGTCGAGCGCGGAGACCGGCTCGTCGCACACGATCACCGAGGGCCGCGGCGCCAGGGCGCGCGCGATGGCCACGCGCTGGCGCTGGCCGCCCGACAGCCGCAGCGGCCGCCGGTCGAGGTGCTCGGCGCCGAGCCCGACCAGCTCCAGCAGTTCGACGGAGCGCGCGCGGCGCTCGCCGCGTGGCACGCCCGCCACCGAGAGGGCCTCGGCCAGCACCTTGGCCACGGTGTAGCGGGGGTCGAAGGAGGCGAGGGGGTCCTGGTAGACGACCTGTACGTCCCGGCGCAGGGCCGGGTCGCGGCCGGTCCACGCCTTGCCGCGGACGTCGACCGTGCCGGTGTCGGGCCGGGTCAGGCCGAGCGCGATCCTCGCGGTGGTGGTCTTGCCCGACCCCGACTCGCCGACGATCCCGAGCGTCTCGGCCGCGCGCAGCTCGAACGACACCTCCCGTACGGCGGCCCGCCCGCCGAAGGACTTCCCGAGGCCCTCGGCCCTGACCACGACCTCGCCGGGGTCGCGCCGGGGCGCGGCGGGGGCGGCGTCGGAGAGCCGGGTGCCCTTGGTGTGCTCGGCGGGGATGGCCCGCAGCAGCCGCCTGGTGTAGTCGTGGGCCGGGGTGCCGAGCACCTGGGCGGTGGGCCCGTGCTCGACGATCCTGCCGTCCTTCATGACCGCGACCCGGTCGGCCAGCCGGGCGACCACCGCCAGGTCGTGGCTGATCACCAGCAGCGACCTGCCCTGGGCCTTGAGCCCGGCCAGCAGGTCGAGGATCTGCGCCTGGACGGTGACGTCCAGGGCGGTGGTGGGCTCGTCGGCGATCACCAGGTGGGGATCGCCCGCGATGGCGGCGGCGATCAGCGCCCGCTGGCGCAGCCCGCCGGACAGCTCGTGCGGGAGCTGTCCGGCCCGCAGCTCCGGCTCGGGCACGCCGACCGAGGCGAGCAGCTCGTGCACGCGGGCCCGGCGGGCGGCGCCGGACAGGGCGGTGTGGGCGGCCAGCACCTCCTCGATCTCCTTGCCGACCTTGCGCAGCGGGTCGAGCGACACCAGCGCGTCCTGGAGCACGAATCCGATGCGGCTGCCGCGCAGCCTGCGCCAGCCGCGCTCGCGCAGGGCGGTCAGGTCCTGCCCGGCGAAGCTCAGCGCGGCGGCGCTGACGCGGGCGCCCTCACCGGTGAGGCCGACCAGGGTGCGGGCGGTGACGCTCTTGCCCGAGCCCGACTCCCCCACCAGGGCCAGGCACTCCCCCGCCTCGATCTCGAACGACACTCCGCGCACGACCTGGGCCGCACCGAAGGCGACACGCAGATCGTCCACCTTCACCACGCTCACGAGGTCCTCCCTTCCGATCGCAGTCTGAGCGCCCGGCCGACCACGGTCACGCTGATCACCGTCAGCGTGATCGCGGCGCCGGGGAAGAGGCCGTACCACCAGGCCCGTGAGATGAAGTTGCGGGCGGTGGACAGCATGGAGCCCCACTCGGGCTCCGGCGGCGGCGTGCCGAGCCCGAGGAAGCTCAGCGCCGACCCGGCCACCAGGGCGGTCCCGACGCCGATGGTGGCCAGGACGAGCACCGGCTTGACGGCGTTGGGCAGCACGTGCCGCAGGATGACGCGTGGCGCCGTCAGGCCGAGCGCGTACGCCGCCTCGACGTAGCTCGACCTGCGGACGGCCAGCGTCTGGGCGCGCACCAGGCGCGCGTACGACGGGATGTTGGCCACGCCGATGGCCAGCATCGCGTTGGCGGTGCCGCCGCCCGCGACGGTGATGACCACCAGCGCCAGCAGCAGCTCGGGGAAGGCCAGGCCGACGTCCGAAAGGCGCATGATGACGTTCTCCACGACCCGGTTGCCCAGCCCGGCGGCCAGGCCGAGCAGCCCGCCGAAGACGAGCGCGACGGCGATCGCCCCGAAGCCGAGCAGCAGCGAGGTACGCGTGCCGTACACGATGCGGGCCAGCACGTCCCTGCCGTTCTCGTCGGTGCCGAGCAGGTGCTCGGCGCTCGGGGGCCGCAGGGTCCCGCCGCTGTCCACGGCCAGCGGGTCCTGGCCGGTGAACAGGTGCGGCGCGAGCGCGGCCAGCACCAGTGCCACCAGGACTGCGCCGGCGAGGTAGACGCCCAGGCGGTTCACGCGGCCTCCTTCAGCCGGGGGTCGATGGCCAGGTAGAGCAGGTCCACGACGAGGTTGACCAGCACGTAGACCAGCGCGGACAGCAGCACCACGCCGAGCACGACCGGCAGGTCCTTGGCGTTGACCGCCGTGACGAGCAGGCGGCCGATGCCCTGGCGGGTGAAGAGCGTCTCGGTGACGACCGCGCCGCCGAACAGCGCGCCCACCCAGAAGCCGGTCATCGTGACGAGCGGGGTCAGGGCGTGCCTGAGCGCGTGGCGCAGCCGTACGGCCGTGTCGCTCAGGCCCCGGGCCCTGGCGCTGACCACGAACGGCTCGTCCAGCACCTCCTCCAGCGCCTCGCGCAGGACGTGGCCGAGGACACCCGCGATGGGCAGGGCCAGGCAGAGCGCAGGCAGCACCAGCGAGGCCGGCCCCTGCCCGCCGGTCGCGGGGAACAGCCGCAGCCCGAAGGAGAAGACGGTCAGCAGCACGATGCCCAGCCAGAACGTCGGGGTGGAGGCCGCCACCAGCTCCGCCCCCGCGGCCAGCCCGCGCAGCCAGCGCCGCCGCTTGGCGGTGGCCAGCGCGAGCACGACGGCCAGCAGCAGGCCGGTGACGGCGGCGGCCAGCGCCAGCTCGACGGTGGCGGCGGCCTGCTCGCCGATGGCCTGGGTGACCGGGCTGTGCAGCCGGTAGGAGGTGCCGAAGTCGCCGTGCAGGATGCGCCACAGGTGTGTGGCGTACTGGGCGTACCAGGGGCGGTCGAGGCCGTACTCGGCGCGGACCTGGGCGAGCACCTCCGGGGTCGGGGCGGCGCCCTCACCCCCGACGATGGCCTCGGCCGGGTCGCCGGGGGTGAAGTGCACCACCAGGAAGGTCAGGGTCGCCGCGCCCCACAGTACGCCGACCCCGGCCAGCAGGCGCCATCCGATGAAGGCGAGGGTCCTCATTCGTCCAGCCACGTGTCGTAGAAGTACGGCGAGGGGTAGGCGGGGGTGAAGGCCAGGTCGCGGACCCTGTTGTGGTAGGCGACCGGGCGCGGGTCGTCGTAGAACGGGATGGCCGGCGCCAGCTCCAGGAGCCTGGTCTGCGCCTGGTTGTACAGCTCGGTGCGTTCGGCCTGGCCGGTGGCGCGTCTGGCCCGCTCCAGCAGGTCGTCCAGCCGGGTGTCCGACAGGCGGGCGACGTTCTGGCCGCGCCGTTGCGCGGTGGTGATGTTCTTGGAGGAGTACTGGATCCAGAGCACGTCGGCGGTGTTGGTGGCCCACAGGCCCGAGGTGAGGTCGTAGTCGCCCTTGGTCGAGCGGTCCGTGAGCTCCTGCTCGGGCGGCGTCTGGATCTGGATGTCCAGGCCGATCTTCCTGGCCGCCGCCTGGGTCTGCACGGCGATCTGCATGCGCTGGGCGGGGAAGTTGGCCGCGATCGGGAAGTACGCGGTCAGCCGCCTGCCGTCCTTGAGCCGGATGCCGTCCTTGTCCCTGCCGGTCCAGCCGGCCTCGTCGAGCAGCCGGGCGGCCGCGGCCGGGTCGTGGGCGATGGTGCCGGCCAGGCCCTTGGCGTAGCCGGGGGTGGAAGAGGTGACGAAGCCCTGGGCTACCTGGTACTGGCCGAAGGAGACGCCCTGGATGATCGAGTCGCGGTCCACGGCGGCCAGCAGCGCCTGGCGTACCTTGACGTCGTCGAACGGGGGGCGTGAGGTGTTCAGCCAGAACGACATCGGGTGCCCCGGCCGGATCGCGGTGAGGAAGCCGAGGTCGGGGTTGGTCTTGACGTCCTCGACGTTCTGCGGCGGGGTGAAGTCGATGGCGTCGACCTCGCCGGCGGCCAGCGCGTTGTAGCGGGTGGCGTCCTCGGCCAGGAAGCGGATCTCCAGCTTCTCCAGGTAGGCGGGGCCGGTGTGCTTGGCGCTCTTCGGGCCCCAGTTGTAGTCGGGGTTGCGGTGGTAGGTGATGCTCTGGCCCTTGGTCCACTTCTCGAACACGAACGGCCCCGAGCCGATCGGGTGCTCGCAGATGGTCTCGGGGGCCTCCTTGATCTGCTTGGGCGAGATCATGCCGAGGTAGCCCTGCGCGAGGATGTCGAGGAACGGCGCGTACGGCGACGACAGGCGCACCTTCAGCGTGTGCTCGTCGACGACCTCGGCGTCCTCGTAGGGCGCGATGTACGCGGCGGCCAGCGGCGACTTGGTCGCCGGATCCTTCATGTGCTCGAAGTTGGCCTTCAGCGCCTCGGCGTTCCAGACGGCCCCGTCGTGGAACTTCACCCCTTGGCGGAGCTTGAAGGTGTAGGTCAGCCCGTCGTCGGAGATCTCCCAGGCGTCGGCCAGCCACGGCTGGATCGTGCCGTCGGCGTCGAACCACACCAGCGAGTCGGAGACCGGCACCGTGGCCACCGGGCCGTCGGAGCTGGCGTTGCCGTGCGGGTCGAGGCAGGGCGGCTCCTGCCCGTTCTCGCCCAGGACGAGTGTGCCGCCGGGCTTCGGGGCGCCGGACGGGCCGGCCGCGCCGCCGGAGACCTGCGCGGCGCCGCCGCAACCGGCCATCAGTAGGGCCACCAGCAGGGCGGTCAGGAGGGGGACGGCGAGTTTCTTGGTCATGTGTCAGCTCACCCAGGTGTCGTGGAAGGTGACCGCGCCGTAGGCGTAGTCCCAGGTCAGCCCGTGCACCTTGGTACGCGAGGAGACCAGGCTCGGCCGGTCGTACAGGGGGATGGCGGGTGCGAGCCCGACCAGGCGGGCCTGCGCCTGGCCGTAGATCGCGGCACGTTCTGCGGCGTCGGTGCTCTGCCTGGCCCTTTCGAGCAGTTCGTCGAGCTGGTCGTCGGCGAGCCTGGTGGTGTTCTGGCCGCGCCGTTCTGCGGTGGTGATGTTCTTGGAGGAGTACTGGATCCAGAGCACGTCGGCGGTGTTGGTGGTCCAGATGCCGACCGAGACGTCGAAGTCGCCCTTGGCGGTGCGGTCGGAGGAGACCTGGGCGGTGACGTTCTCGATCTTGAGCTCGATGCCCAGTTTCGCGGCGGCGGCCTGGGTCTGCACCAGGATCTGGGTGTTCTGCGGGTTGACGCCGGTGTCGAGGGCGACGGCGGTCAGCCGCCGGCCGTCCTTGACGCGGATGCCGTCCGAGCCCTTGGCCGTCCAGCCGGCCTCGTCCAGCAGCGTGGCGGCCTTGGCCGGGTCGTGGGCGATGCCGCCGGACTCGGCGTGGTCGGGGGTGGAGGGGGTGACGAAGCCGGTGGCGACGTTCCACTGGCCGAAGGAGACGCTGCCGATGATGGCCTCGCGGTCCACGGCGAGCGTGAGCGCCTGGCGTACCCGCTGGTCGGAGAAGGGGGCGCGGCCGGTGTTGAGCCAGACCGAGAACGGGTGTCCCGGCCGGTCGATGGTGTCGAAGGCGAGGTCGGGGTTGGCCTTGATGTCCTCGACGTTCTGCGGCGGGGTGTTGTCGATCACGTCGACCTCGCCGGCGAGCAGGGCGTTGTAGCGGGTGGCGTCCTCGGCCAGGAAGCGGATCTCCAGCCGGTCGAGGTAGGCAGGTCCGCCGCGCCCGGCCGGGCCCCAGGCGTAGCCGGGGTTCTTGCGGTAGGCGATGCTCTGGCCCTTGGTCCACTTGTCGAACACGAACGGCCCCGACCCGACCGGGTGCTCGCAGGTGCTCGCCGGGTCCTCCTTGAGCTGCTTGGGCGAGATCATCGCCAGGTACGACTGCGCGAGCACGTTGAGGAAGGCCGAGTACGGCGAGGACAGCCGCACCTTCAGCGTGTGCTCGTCGACGACCTCGGCGTCCTCGTAGGGCGCGATGTACGCGGCGGCCAGCGGCGACTTGGTCGCCGGGGCGCGCATGTGCTCCAGGTTGAGCCGCAGCGCCTCGGCGTCCCAGGCCGACCCGTCGTGGAACCGTACGCCCTGCCGCAGGGTGAAGGTGTAGGTGAGGCCGTCGTCCGAGACCTTCCACGCCGACGCCAGCCAGGGCTTGAGGTTGCCGTCGGCGTCCTGCCACAGCAGCGAGTCGAAGATCGGGCGGCCGACGACCGTGGTGTTGGTGGTGGACAACTGGTGGGGGTCGAGGCAGGCGGGCTCGTCGCCGTTCTCGCCGAGCACGAGCGTGCCTCCGGGCTTGGGGGAACCGTCGGCTGCCCCACCGGTGGCGGGCCCACTGGCGGGCCCACTGGCGGGCCCACTGGCGGGCCCACTGGCGGGCCCATTGGCGGGCACGTTGCCGCACGCGGTCAGCGCCGTCGCGAGCAGGGCCGTGACGAGCAGCAGTTTCGAGCGGGTGCGCATGGGCGTCCTTAAACAGGTATTGCCTACCTGCATTGCAGGGATTACGGTGAACCATAACGTAACACGCAGAACGGACGAAACAACATGACCCACGTGATCGCCGACGACGCCGAGGCGCTGGCGGCGGCCAGGGAGTTGGCCGGGGAGTTCGCGGCGCAGGCGGCCGACCGCGACGCCGAGCGCCGCCTGCCCGAGGCGGAACTCGACCGGCTGTCGGCCCGGGGCCTGCTCGCGATCACCGTGCCGCGCGCGTACGGCGGCGCCGACGTGAGCGCGCGCACGGTCGCCGAGGTGTTCAGACTGCTGGCGGCCGCCGACCCCAACATCGCGCAGATCCCGCAGAGCCACTTCGTCTACGTCAACGTGCTGCGCCGGCAGGGCACGCCGGAACAGCGGAAGTTCTTCTTCGCCGAGGTGCTCGAAGGAAAGCGGTTCGGCAACGCGCAGTCGGAGGCGGGCACCAAGCACGTCCAGGACTACCGGACCTCGCTGGTGGCGGCCCCCGGCGGGGGCTTCCTGCTGAACGGCACCAAGCACTACAGCACCGGCGCGCTGTTCGCGCACTGGATCCCGGTCCTGGCCCGGCGCGAGGACCGGACGCTGCACGTGGCGTACGTGCCGCGCGACGCCCCCGGCCTGACCGTCGTCGACGACTGGGACGGCATGGGCCAGCGCACCACCGCCAGCGGCACGGTACGGCTCGAGGACGTGCCCGTGCCCGAGGAGCGGGTGGTCCCCCACCACCTGACATTCGAGGGACCGCAGCTCCACGGCGCGTTCGCGCAGCTCCTGCACGCCGCCATCGACGTCGGCATCGCCGGGGGCGCGCTGGAGGAGGCCCTGGAGTTCGTCCGCACCAAGGCCAGGCCGTGGTTCGAGAGCGGCCAGGAGCGGGCGGCCGACGACCCGCTCGTCATCCAGCGGGCCGGCGAGCTGGCCGTCAAGGTACGCGCCGCCGAGGCCCTGCTCGACGCCGCCGGCACCGCGGTGGACGCCGCCGGGAACGACCTGACCGACGAGTCGGCCGCCGCCGCCTCGATCGCGGTGGCCACCGCCAAGGCGTTCGCCGACCCGGTGGCCGTGGAGCTGGGCAACGCGATCTTCGAGCTGGGCGGCACCCGGTCCAGCCTGAACGGGCTCAACCTGCACCGCCACTGGCGCAACGCGCGTACGCACACGCTGCACGACCCGGCCCGCTGGAAGATCCAGCACATCGGCCGGTACGTACTCGACGGCCGCTTCCCGCCCCGGCACGGCCTGCTCTAGGAGACGAGACGATGACGCTGACGTTCCACTGGTTCCTGCCCACGTACGGCGACAGCCGCGACGTCGTGGGCGGGGGACACGGGCTGGCGGCGGGCGCGGCCGGTGGCGCCCGCCCCGCCACCCTGCCCTACCTGCGGCAGATCGTGCACGCGGCCGAGCAGGTCGGCTTCGAAGGGGCGCTGACGCCCACCGGTGCGTGGTGCGAGGACGCCTGGCTGACCACGGCCATGCTGGCCGACACCACCGAGCGGCTGAAGTTCCTGGTGGCCTTCCGCCCCGGGCTGGTCTCCCCCACGCTGGCCGCGCAGATGGCGGCCACCTTCCAGTGGCACTCGCGCGGGCGGCTGCTGCTCAACGTGGTGACCGGCGGCGAGCCCCACGAGCAGCGCGCCTACGGCGACTTCCTGGACAAGGACGAACGCTACGCGCGTACCGACGAGTTCCTGCACGTGGTGCGCTCGTTGTGGCGGGGCGAGACGGTGACCCACGAGGGCGCGCACCTCAGGGTCGAGCAGGCCCGGCTGAACCGGCTGCCCGACCCGGTGCCCGACGTCTACTTCGGCGGCTCGTCGGCCGCGGCGGGGCCGGTGGCGGCGCGGCACGCGGACGCGTACCTCACCTGGGGCGAGCCGCCGGCCGCGGTGGCCGAGAAGCTCGCCTGGGTGAACGGGCTGGCCGCCGCCGAGGGCCGTACGCTCAGGCACGGCATCCGGCTGCACGTCATTTCCCGCGACACCGCCGAGCAGGCGTGGGCCCAGGCCCGCAGGCTGCTCGACGGCATCGACCCGGCCACCGTCGAGAAGGTGCAGGCGGGTCTGGCCCGCAGCGAGTCGGAGGGGCAGAAGCGCATGCTGGCCCTGCACGGCGGCAGGCGCGACGACCTGGAGATCTACCCCAACCTGTGGGCGGGCGTCGGGCTGGTGCGCGGCGGCGCGGGCACGGCGCTGGTCGGCAGCCACACCGAGGTGGCCGACCGCATCGAGGAGTACCACCGGCTCGGGCTCACCGAGTTCGTGCTGTCCGGGTACCCGCACCTGGAGGAGGCGTACTGGTTCGGCGAGGGCGTGCTGCCCATCCTGCGCGAGCGTGGCCTGTGGAGCCACCCCGGGCAGCACTCCCCCGACGAGCCCGCCTCGGTCCCGTTCGCCGCGGCGGGAGCCCGATGACCACCCTCGCGGAGCTGCGGCGGCGGGCCGCGGAGCTGCTGCCCGAGCTGGCGGACGGCGCCGCAGAGCGTGAGCTGTCCCGGGAGCTGCCCAGGGCGCAGATCCGCGCGCTGGCCGCCGCGGAGCTGTTCACGTTCAGGATTCCGCCCGAGCACGGCGGGGCAGGCGCCGGGGTGGCGGAGGTCTTCGACTTCCTCATCGGCCTGGCCGCCGCCGACTCCAACGTCGCCCAGGCCGTACGCTCCAGCTACGGCCGGGTCGAGCACCTGCTCACCGCCTCCGAGCCGGAACGCGAGCGCTGGTTCCCGCGCTACCTGGCCGGTGACGTCTTCGGCAACGCCGGCTGGGAGATCGGCGGCGCCAACGGCGAGGTACGCACCCGCATCACCCGCGACGGCACGGTCACCGGCAGCAAGTACTACAGCACCGGCGCCCTCTACGCCGACTGGATCAGCCTGGTCGCCGTGGACGACGACGGCGAGAAGGTGTTCTTCACCCTGCCGCGCGACCGCGAGGGGCTGGAGCTCCTCGACGACTTCGACGGCATCGGCCAGCGGCTGACCGCCAGCGGCACCACCCGGCTGAACGCGGTCAAGGTGCTGCCCGAGGAGTTCGTCAAGCGGCCGGGGGACGCGGGGCGCTCGCCGGTCGGCCCGTTCATGCAGCTCTACCTGGCCGCCGTGGAGGCGGGGATCGCCCGTGCCGCGCTCGCCGACGCGGTGGCCTTCGCCAGGGAGCGGGCCCGCCCCATCGAGCACAGCGGCGCGGCCCGGTCGGTGGACGACCCGTACGTGCGGCACGCGGTGGGCGAGATCTCGGCGCGGGCGTACGCGGCGGAGTCGGCCGTGCTGCGGGCCGCCGAGAGCATCGACCGCGCCTGGTCCGGCGGGCTCGACCCCGGCCTGCTCACCGAGGCCACGGTCGAGGTGGCCCAGGCCCAGTTCGTGGCCGTCGAGTCCGCGCTGAAGGCCGCCGAGCTGGTGTTCGACGTGGGCGGCGGCTCCGCGGTGGCCCGCCGCCACAACCTCGACCGGCACTGGCGCAACGCCAGGACCGTCGCCAACCACAATCCGCGCGCGTGGAAGGCCGCCGTGGTCGGCGCCCATCGCCTGACCGGCGCGCAACCTCCGCTGAACGGCCTCTTCTGAAGGGATCCTTCGTGACGACCCGCGTGCTCCTGGTATCGGGCAGCCCCTCCGCCAGCTCCCGTACCGGACAGCTACTCAACCACGTGGCCGGCCTGGTGCACGGCGCCGTCTCGCTGCTGCGGCTGCGCGACCTGCCCGCCGAGCCGCTCCTGCTGGGCCACTCCGACGATCCGGCCCTGGCCGAGGCGGCGCGGTCGGTGGCGGAGGCGGACGTGATCGTCCTGGCCACCCCCATCTACAAGGCCGCCTACACCGGGCTGGTCAAGGCGTTCCTCGACGGGCTGCCGCAGAAGGCGTTCGCCGGGAAGACCGTGGTGCCCATCGCCACGGGCGGCACGCAGGCGCACCTGCTGGCGGTCGACTACGCGCTGCGGCCCGTGCTCAGCGTGCTGGGTGCGCGGCACGTGACCCGCGGCCTGTTCGTGCTGGACACCCAGATCACGCCGCTGGACGAGGAGCTGCGGCCCCGGCTGCAGGTCCTGGCCGACGAGATCAACGCGGTTCGCCTGAGTGCGGTCGCCTGACCCGTTCGAGGGAGTAGGCTTCCAGGGCCGTGGCCTTCTGCCGTGACCATCAGGCAGGCCGCGGCCCTTTGGGCGGCCCGGCCGTCTCGCGGCCTTCCCTGCTCCCGTTCGCCTGGCGGACGAGCTGTGTTTACAAAACAGCCTGAACCACCCCATAAGTTGTCATTTCATGGCTTTGAATGACATTTCTCCCGTAAGTACCCTTTCGCGGCGGTCGTTGCTCACCGGCGCGCTGGCCGGGGCCGGGCTCACCGTCCTGGGCGGCGGCGTCCCGGCCCAGGCGGCGACGCGACCCGGGCGCAAGCCGCGCCTGCTGATCGCCACGAACGAGCAGTGGGGCACCTACCACGCGGCCCCGCTCCTCCCCGAGGCGCGCCGCCAGGGCTGGGAGGTCGTGCAGCTCGTGCCGGACCGGTCCGGGATCAAGCCCGGCGACCCGGTGCCGGTCGCGCTGATCGACGAGATCACCGAGGCCGACATCCTCGTGGTGACGGGCGCGGGGGACTGGCCGGCCGAGTGCGCCGCCCGGTTGCGCCGGCTGCCGCTGGTGGCCAGCTCGCTGGCGTACCAGTTGCCGGTGGAGGCGCCGCGGGCCAAGGAGTTCCGCGGACGGCTGCGGGCGATCACCGCGTCGTCGCCCGCGGAGGCGAAGGTGTTCGACGACTACCTCGGCACGCGCCGGCACATCGAGGTCGTGGGCACGCCGCAGACCGACGCGCTGCCCAGGTACGCTCCCGAGGCGGGCACCGTACTGGTGCTGACCAGCGTGACGAAGTCGAGCGAGACCGGCGGCTCCGCGCCCGGCACCGAGCTGCTGCTCGCCGCGGCCGAGCGGCTCGCGGCGGCCGGCAAGCACATCCTGGTCGGCCTGCACCCGCGCGAGGACCGCACGCTCTGGGACAAGTACGAGATCAGCACCGTGACGTCGGTCCAGGCGTCGGCCAGGGCGGAGGCCGCCATCGGCATCCCCGGGACCGTCTTCCCCGTGGTCGCCGCCATGGGCGTGCCGCTGGTGGGCTGCACCGATCCGGAGCTGAAGATCCCCGACTACCTGCTGAGCGTCTGCACGCACACGATCACCTCGGCGGACGACGCCGTCACCGCCGTCGAGACGGCCGAGCCGGTCTCGCGGAAGGTGCTCTACGAGGCGGTCGGCCCGGTGGGCGGCTCGGCCAAGCGGCTGTTCAAGGTGTGGGGCAAGGTCGCCCACCGGACGAAGGTGGCCTGACCCGGCCGGACGATCACCCATCGGCCAGGCACCCATCGGCCAGGCGGCCGGCCGACTCCCGCACGATGCGCAGCGCCCGCCGGACGTGGTGGGCGTGGGTGCGGAAGCTGAGCACGCACAGGCGCAGGTAGAACCGGCCGCCCACGGTGGTGCTGCTGAGATAGACCCGCCGGGTGGCGTTGATCTCGTGCAGCAGCCGCCGGTTCAGCTCGTCGCCGCCCTCGCCCTCGTCCCCGTCGCCGCCCCCTTCGTCGCGCAGCCGGAACATCACGACCGTGAGATCCGGCTCCCAGGGCACCTCGAAGCGGGGGTCGGCGGCCAGCTCGCGGTGCACGAGCGCGGCCAGGTCCAGCTTCTCGTCCAGCTCGCGTTCGAACGCCCGTACGCCGTGCAGGTGCAGCGGCAGCCACAGCCGCAGGCCGCGGAACTCGCGGGTCAGCTCGACGCCGAGGTTCGCGTAGTCGGGCAGGTCGTCCAGCGGGTTGAGGTCCTGGAGGTAGTCGCCGTCGGCGGCGTGGGCGGCGTGCAGCAGGGCCGGGTCGCGCACCAGCAGCACCCCGGTTCCGTAGGGCAGGAAAAGGCTCTTGTGGGGGTCGAGCGCGATCGAGTCGGCGTGCTCGATCCCGGCCAGCCTGGCCCGGCCGCGCCGGGTGAGCTGGAAGCCGCCGCCGTAGGCCGCGTCCACGTGGAACCACAGCCCTTCGCGGCGGGCCAGCCCGGCCAGCTCGGGCAGCGGGTCGATCGTGCCCGTGCCGGTGGTGCCCGCGGTGCCGGCCAGCAGGAAGGGCCGTAACCCGGCGGCCCGGTCGGCGGCGATCAGCTCGGCGGCGGCGCGCACGTCCATGCGCAGGCCGTCGGTGGCGGGCACCTGACGGACGTTCTTCGCGGGCAGGCCGCACACCCGCGCGGCCTTGGCCACGCAGTGGTGGGTGTGGCCGGTCACGTACAGGGTGCCGCCGGACAGGTCCTCACCCAGGCGGTCGTGCCGGGCGGCCAGCACGGCCGACAGCGTGGCCACCGACCCTCCGGTGGTGGTGATCCCGGCCGCTCCCCGGGGCAGCCCGAACCGTTCGCAGAGCCAGGTCAGCACGCCGTGCTCCATGCCGACCAGGGCGGGAGCCGTCTGCGCCAGGCCGGTGTAGCGGTTGGCGGCGTTGGCCAGCAGCTCGGCCAGCGCGGCGGAGTAGAGCCCACCGGCCGGGAAGTACGCCAGGTAACCCGGCCCCGCCGTGTTGACGCCCTGCCCGGCCGCCTCCAGGAAGGTCGCCACCAGCTCGCCGAAGTCGCCGGGATCGTCGCCGGGCGGCCGCCGCACCCGCTCGGCCAGCCCGGCGGGGCTCGTGTAGTCGCTGGCGGGTGACTCCTCCAGCGCCTCCAGCCAGTCGGCCAGCACCTCCACGGCCTGCCGTCCCAACTCCGCCATTTCCGGACGATTCACATCAAGATTCGCCATGTCCGGCACTCTAATCAGCCGCCTCGCTCCTCCCCATAGAACTGGGCGGGGCCGGGTCGAGGCGTTGGAGGAGTCCGTGGACGAACCGGGCCCGGTAGGCCCGCCCGCCGTGGCGGAAGTCGACCGTCCAATGGTGCGGGGCGGGGCCGTCGATCTGCACCGCGCCGGGGAAACTCGCGCCGAGGTCGCCGACGACGCACGTCCAGGGGGTGAGGTCGGTCAGCGCGAGCGCGGCGGGGCCGGAGGGGCGGACGAACCACTGGTTCCACAGCTCGCCGCCGGGGCCGAGCAGCGCCTCGTACTCCAGGCCCGGCCACGAGGGCAGCGGCCAGCGCAGGACGTCGCAGGTCAGGCTGCCCGCCGGTCTGCTGCCCCGATAGGGGGCGGGGCCCAGCGCCATCCGCAGCGCGGCGGCGCCCTTCGGCGCTCGGGGGGCGTGCGCCAGGCGGGTCCAGCGGGTGTGCGCGTCACGTAGCTCGGCGCGGGAGGCGTCCATCGCGTGCAGCGCCTGCTCGACCCTGGCGGGGTTGAGGTCGCGCATGCGGTGCATCAACGCCAGCTCGAACTCCCGCACCCCGAAACCCACGGGTGCCAGCTTGCCATGTCACGGAGCCCGGGCACACCGGGCGGCGGCCGGACGTCATGACGCCTCCGGGGCGGCCAGGCGGGCGGACCCTGGATCGGCCGGGGCGGACTCGGGGTCGGCCGGGCGGTCGGACGGGGCGGACTCGGCTGACCGGGCAGGCGCGGCGGGCTCGACCAGGTCGGCGGGCCCGGGGTGGCCATTGGCAAAAGAGGCGCCGGAGGAGGCGCCGGAGGCGACGACGTCGGCGAGGGTGATCTCGCTGAGCAGCGCGTCCTCGTGGCTGCGCAGCCGGTCCCAGATCGCGGCCAGCGGCGCGGCGGCCGGGGAGAAGGGCCGGATCTCCGGCTCGACGCCCTCCGTCACGCGAATGACGTCGGCGAGCGCGATCTCCCCGGCCGGGCGGGCCAGCCAGTAGCCTCCGTCCGGGCCGCGCTGACTGCGAATCAGCCCGGCCCGGCGGAGTTGGAGAAGGATGTTGTCACAGAATCGGCGCGGGATCTCCTGGGTGACGGCGATCCGTTCGGCGTGCACCGGACGGTCGGCCACGGCCAGGGCGAGCATGGCGCCGAGGGCGTACTGAGTGCGCGCGGATATTCTCATGGGCCGGCTCAGGCGGGGGCCGTCTCCTCCTCTTCGGTACGCCGCTGCAGGTCGCTCTCCACCGCCTCGACCGACTCGTTCGCCTTGTCACGACGGTATTCGCGGACCGACCAGGCGATGGCGGCCGCCCACAGGATGGCGATGACCACGTACGCGACCGTCTGGACGCCGCTGGAGGCGTCGATCCAGTCGCTGCGCAGCAGGGTGCGCACGTTCGTCAGGATGATGACGCCGCCCACGGCCGAGCCCAGGATGCGCGGCGGGATGTGCCGGACGAGCCAGGCCGCGATCGGCGCGGCGATGACGCCGCCGAGCAGCAGCACGGCCACCCAGGAGAAGTTGATGTTCTCCGAGCCGATGCCGACGAAGAAGCCGATGCTGGCGGCGATGGCGACGAGGAACTCGCTGGCGTCGATCGAGCCGATCACCTTGCGCGGGGCCATCCGGCCGCTGGCCAGGATGGCGGGGGTGCCGACCGGGCCCCAGCCGCCACCGCCGGTGGCGTCGACGAAGCCGGCCACCAGGCCGAGCGGCGCCAGGAAGCGCCTGCGCAACGGCTTGCCCAGGTTGCCGCGCGGCAGGCCGAAGGCGGTGAAGCGGATGAGGATGTAGAGGCCCAGGGTCAGCAGAATGATCGACATGACCGGGGCGGCGATCTCGGTGGACAGGCTGGACAGGAACGTCGCCCCGGCGAACGCCCCGACGGCCCCGGGAATGCCGATCTTGGCGACGACCTTCCAGTCCACGTTCCCGAAGCGCCAGTGGGAGATGCCCGAGGCGAGCGTGGTGCCGATTTCGGCGAGGTGAACGGTGGCCGAGGCGGCTGCCGCGTTCGTGCCGATGGCCAGCAGGAGTGTCGTCGACGTGACGCCGTACGCCATGCCGAGGCTGCCATCGACGAGCTGGGCCGCGAGGCCGACCAGCCCGAGCAGGATGAGCGCTCGCACGATCTCCCCTTCCCTATGATTCCTACTATACAAGTCGGAATAATAATTTAAGGAGCCGTGACGTCTGTCAACCCCTTGGGGGCGGACATTCGGCGGAAAGTGCGACGGACCGGGCCGCCGGTGGTTCATGATCGTTGATCAGGGCTTTGACGGCGAGTCGTCCCTCCCCCGCCGTCCCGTCGAGGCGGACCCGACCACCACGAACACCGTCACGGCGGCGGCCGGCGCGCTTCATTCGCGGACCTCCGAGGCGGTCACGTCCACGGTGAAGGGGAGGGTGACGATGCGGTCGCCGGTGGCGTACTGGGCCTAGATATCGAGGCTTGTCTAGATACCGAGGAACGTGTGCCACATCAGCCCGAATAGAGCAACGCGTGCCACGCTGTGAAGAACGTCGCCAGTTCGCTCAGATTGGTGTGCACCCAGGCGTCGACCATCGGCCCGACCCCGAACCAGACTCCGGACAACCCCGTGACCAGGTCGGTCCGCGAGGACACCCAGACCCGGAACTCCCCGGAGACCACCAGTGATCGCCGAATGCTCGTGTCGGCCATGGCCCTCTCGTGACCCCTTTCTGTCAAACCCGAATCCAGCCGGGTTCAAGGAAATGCAGCGGAGCGCGGGAAACGCCGGGCGGATTCACGCTGTGTACCGCGATGACCACAATTTCGGCAAATACGCCAATAGAAGCGGCGAAATCACCAATTGACGGAACCAGCGGCGGAGTCTGTTCGGCACCGGATGCTGATCGCGCTTGAGAACGGGACACGCCGTACGCGATGCTGGTACGTCAACGGCGGTTGATGCGTGTTCTTCGGGGGTCGGGTGAGGTCTTTGCGGGTTCTGCGGTGGCTTCCGTTCGTCGTCATGCTGGGCGTCGCCGCGATCGATCTGCTGGCCGGCCAATCCGTGGTCTTCCTGCCGCTGCTCACGCTGGGGCCGGCGTTCGCGTCGGTGTCGGGCGGCGTACGCAGAACCGCCGCCGTCGGGGCGGTCGCGCTGGCCATCTGCGTGCCCATGGCGCTCTACAACGACCTGCTGTTCACGTGGGAGAACAACCTGACCGTCATCGGCATCGCCGGCGTCACCGCGGCGAGCATGCTGGCCGCCCGCCTGCGCCTGGAGCGCGAACGGGAGCTGGCCAGCGTCCGGCAGGTCGCCGAGGCGGCCCAGCGGGTGCTGCTGCGGCCGGTGCCGCGGCGGGCGGGGGATCTGCGGGTGGCGCTGTCGTACACGTCGGCGGCGGCCGAGGCGCGGATCGGCGGCGACCTGTACGAGATCGTCACGACCCCGCACGGCGTCCGGCTGCTGATCGGCGACGTGCAGGGCAAGGGCCTGGCGGCGGTCGAAACGGCGGCCTGGGTGCTGGGCGCCTTCCGGGAGGCGGCCTACGACGAGGCCGACCTGGCCGACATCGGCGACCGGCTGGAGGCCAGCCTGGCCCGGCATCTGGGCGGCGAGAAGTTCGTCACCGCGATCATCGCCGAGGTGCACGAGACGGAGATGGCGCTGGTGAACTTCGGCCATCCGCCGCCGCTGCTCGTCCTCGGCGCCGGCGGGCTGATCAGTGTCGAGCCGTCCGAGCCGGGGCTGCCCCTGGGGCTGGGCGCGTTCGACCCGACGGCGGCGAAGGCGTACCGCGTCCCGTTCGAGGGCGGTGACCGGATCCTGTTCTTCACCGACGGCGTCATCGAGGCCAGGAACGCGGCCGGGGAGTTCTACCCGCTGGTGGAGCGGTCCGGGCTGCTGCGGCGCGAGGACCCGCAGGCGGCACTCGACACGCTGCGCGCGGACCTCGTCGAGCACACGGGCGGCCCGCTGCTGGACGACGCCGCGATGCTCCTCCTCCACCGCCCTCGCCACTGACCGAACCACCGCTCACTGACGGGTGCCCGCTTCGGGCGAAAGGCCCGCGCCTGTCGGGCCTGGCGTACAGTGGCGGCTGTGAAAATCTGCGTCTTCTGCTCCGCCGCCGACCTCGACGACCGTTACACCGTGCCCGCCCGCCAGTTCGCCGAGCTGATCGGCAAGGGCGGCCACACCCTGGTGTGGGGCGGCTCCGACGTGGGCCTGATGAAGGTCATGGCCGACGGCGTGCAGGAGGCGGGCGGGCGCCTGGTCGGCATCTCGGTCGAGTTCCTGGCCGACAAGGCCCGCGCGGGCGCCGACGAGATGGTGATCGCCCGCGACCTGGCCGAACGCAAGGCGCAGCTCCTCTCCCGCGCCGACGCCATCGTGATCATGGTGGGCGGCACGGGCACGCTCGACGAGGCCACCGAGATCCTGGAGCTGAAGAAGCACAACCTGCACGACAAGCCGGTCGTGCTGCTGAACACCGCCGGTTTCTACGACGGGCTCAAGCAGCAGTTCCAGCGCATGGAAGAAGAGGGTTTCCTGCCGCTGCCGCTCACCGACCTGGTCTTCTTCGCCGAGGAGCCCGTCGGGGCCCTCGCCCACCTGGAGGAGCAGGCGGGCCTGACGGCGTGAGCCGCCGCGCGCGGCGGGCGGTCAGCGGGCCAGCCGTCCCAGCAGCGCCGAGGCCGCCGTGATGCCGAGGGCCGCGGCCACGATCAGCACCGCGAAGTCCAGCGGCAGGTGCGCGGGGATGCCCAGCAGCAGCCCGCGCAGCGCGTCCACCTCGTAGCTGAGCGGGTTGACCGCGCTGATGACCTGCAGCCAGCCGGGCATGGCCGCGGTCGGGTAGAGCGCGTTGGAGGCGAAGAACAGCGGCATCGTGATGGCCTGCCCGATGCCCATCAGCCGGTCGCGCGTCCGTACGATCCCGGCGATCGTCACCGACAGGCAGGAGAAGAACGCCGACCCGAGCAGCACGACGACGATCACCCCCGCCAGGTGCAGCGGGTTCCACGACATGCTCACCCCCAGCAGCGCGGCGATGACCACCACCACGACGGCCTGGATGATCGCCTTCACCCCGGCGGCGAACGCCTTGCCCGTCACCAGGGCGACCCGCGGCGTCGGCGTGACCAGGAGCTTGGTCAGGACACCGGAGTCGCGTTCCCAGATGATCTGGATGCCGTAGAAGATGGCGATGAACATGGTCGACTGGGCGATGATCCCCGGCGCGAGGTAGTCGCGGTAGGCGATGCCGCCGGTCGGGATCACGTTGATGCGGGTGAACGTCTCCCCGAAGATCAGCAGCCACAGTGCGGGCTGGATCGCGCGGGTGTACAGCTCGGTACGGTCGTGGCGCAGCTTCTGCAGCTCCACCACGCACATCGCGACGACCCTGGCGGGGACCAGCCGCCACGCCGGCCGCGAGCGCGGCGGGCTGAGCAGCAGCCCGATCCCGCCGTCAGCCGACGCGGGAGGCGGTGGCGCGGGTACGGCGGACATCGCGAAACTCCCCTCCGTCGTCGAGGCCGCTGCCGGCGACGTCGCGGAAGACGTCCTCCAGCGTCGGGGCCGAGTCGCCGCCGAGCCGGGCGCGCAGGTCGTCGGTGAGCCGGTCCGGCTCGCCGAGCGCGCGGATCCGCCCCTGGTGCATGAGCGCGACCCGGTCGCAGTACTGGTCGGCCTCGTCCATGTAGTGCGTGGTGACCAGGACGGTCATCCCGCTGGCGGCGCGTACCGCCATGATGTGCTCCCACACTCCGGTGCGGGCGATGGGGTCGAGCCCGATCGTGGGCTCGTCGAGTATCAGCAGGCGCGGCGCGCTGACCAGGGCCTGGGCCAGCTCCAGGCGGCGTACCATGCCGCCGGAGTAGGTGCCGGCCATCCGCTCGGCGGCGTCGGCGAGCCCGACCGCCTCCAGCGCCTGGGCGACGCGGCCGGCGCGCTCGCGGCGCGGCACGTCGAAGACGCGGGCGAAGAGCGAGACGTTCTCGCGGCCGGTCAGGCTCGCGTCGGCGGACAACTGCTGGGGAACGTAGCCGAGCAGCCGGCGCACGCCCATCCGGTCGGTGGCCACGTCGTGCCCGAACACCCGCGCCATGCCGGGCGGGACGGGCAGCAGCGTCGTCACGCAGCGGATCGCGGTGGTCTTGCCCGCGCCGTTGGGCCCGAGCAGCCCGAACACCTCGCCGGAACGCACGGTCAGGTCGAGCCCGTCGACGGCCTTCGAGCCGCCGAACGCGTAGCTCAGACCCGTGCACGTCACCGCGTCCGCCTCCGGTGGCATCCCGTCGTCATTCTCACGCGTGTCCGTCACGCCGTGGTCGCCTCCTCCTGCAGATTGCCGGCCAGTCTGCGCAGTGCGGGGAGCGCGGCGGCCAGCGCCTTCCTGTCGGCCTCGTCCAGTCGTTCCACGTGCTCGCGTACGAGCGCCGCGCGCCGCTCCTGCCAGGCCCGCAGCCGCGCCTCGGCCTCGGGCGTGGGCAGCAGCCGGACGGCCCTGCGGTCGTCGCGGCGCGTCTCGCGGCGCAGCAGCCCGGCGGCGGTGAGCTGGTTGACCAGCGTGGACACCGAGTTGCCCGCCAGGTAGAGCTCCTTGGCCGCGGCCGAGACGCTGACGCCGGGCTCGGCGACGACCAGCCGCAGCAGCTCGACCTGCGCGCCACGCAGCGGCGGCCCGGTCATCTCCCGCCGCAGCCTGCGCCGGATCAACCGGTTGATCCCGGTCAGGACACCGGCCAGGGCTACGGGCAGATCCTCCACACTCATATAGAAATATTAGCTCTGCTTACGAGGTAATGGAAAGTGCGCAGCTCATCCCATATGTCCACTTGCTGAAACCAGGTCCCGCCGTCTCGGCAGACGGCCGGGGAGCGGGCTATCCGCCGGTGTGGAAGGCCCGGCGGTAGGCGGACGGGGACGTCTGCATCACCCGGGTGAAGTGGTGGCGGTAGGTGACGGGGGTGTCGAACCCGACCGTCCGCGCGATCTCCTCGACCGGCGCGTCCGTGCCCTCCAGCAGCGCCAGGCTGGCCTGCACCCGCTGGTTGATCAGCCAGCGGATCGGGCTGGTGCCGGTGGCGCGGGCGAAGTGCCGCAGATACGTACGGGTCGACATGTGCGCCCGGCGGGCCAGGGTCTCGGCGGTGATGGGATGGCCCAGGTTCTCCAGCGCCCAGGTCATGCTCTGCGTGACGCGGTCGTCGTCCGGGGCCGCGGGCATCGGCGCCTCGATGAACTGGGCCTGCCCGCCTTCCCTGTGCGGCTGGGTCACCAGCCGCCGGGCGACCGCGTTGGCGATGGCCGAGCCGTGGTCCTGCCGGACGACGTGCAGGCAGAGGTCGAGCCCGGCGGCGCTGCCTGCGCTGGTCAGCAGGGTGCCGTGGTCGACGTAGAGGACGTTCGGGTCGACGTCGACGTTCGGGTAGCGGCGGCGCAGCAGGTCGGCGTACTGCCAGTGGGTGGTGGCCCGGCGCCCGTCGAGCAGGCCCGCCCCGGCCAGCGCGAACGCCCCGGAGCAGATCGACATGACCCGGGCGCCGCGCTGGTGCGCCTGGCGCAGCGCCGCCGCCAGCTCCGGCGACGGGTCGGCCCGGACGTCGGGCACCCCGGGCACGATCAGGGTCTCCGCCCGCGCGAAGACGTCGAGGCCGTACGGCGTGTGCAGGCCGGCGCCACCGATGACGGGCACCGGTCCCGGCCGCTCGGCGCAGATGGTCAGGTCGTACCAGGGGACGTCGAGTTCGGGGCGGGGCAGCCCGAACACCTCGGTGACGATGCCGGTCTCGAAGACCGACATGCCGGGGTAGGCGAGGACGGCCACTGTGCGGCGTCGGTCAGGACGGTCAGGTCGTGGCGCCATGTGGCGGAATATTAGCGGAGGCTGTCGTTCGCGCCGCTGTTCTCGGCCACCGGCCATGAGCAGGATCCTGGACATGAGCAGAATCCCGAACCCGGCGAACGCGCTTCCCCTCTCGTCGAACGTACTCTCCGTCCCTCCGGCCGCCCCGGCGGCGGCTCTCGCCCACTTCGCCGCGCGGCTGTCGTTCGAGACCGATGTCAGCGACGTCCACGCCGACCTGGAGGCGGGCGTACCCGGGCTGGTCGTGGTCGATTCGCGCGGCGCCGAGTCCTGGCGACAGGGGCACCTGCCCGGCGCCGTGCACCTGCCGACGCGGGAGATCGCCGCGCGGGCGGCGGAGGCCGTCCCGCCCGGCGCCGCCGTCGTCACCTACTGCTGGGGTCCCGGCTGCAACGGGGCCACCCGGGCGGCCCTGGAGTTCGCCAGACTCGGCTACCCGGTCAAGGAGATGATCGGCGGCTACGAGTACTGGGTGCGGGAGGGCTTCCCGGTGCGGACGGAGCAGGGCCTGATCCGGCGTCCGGCGGACGACCTGACCGCTCCGGCTCTCGCCGTCTCCTGCGACTGCTGACGCGGGAACGTCACCTGACGGGCAGGCCGGTGACCGCGCGGCCGATGATCAGCCGCTGGATCTCGGACGTGCCCTCGAAGATGGTGTAGATCTTGGCATCCCGGTGGAAGCGTTCCACCGGGTGCTCCCTGGTGTACCCGGCGCCGCCCAGGATCTGGATCGCCTGCTCCGTCACCCACACCGCCGTCTCCCCCGCCACCAGCTTCGACATCGAGCCCTCCGCCCGCTCGAACCGCCTGCCCCGGCGGGCCATCCACGCCGCCCGCCACGTCAGCAACCGGGCCATGTCCACCCGCGTGGCCATGTCGGCGAGGAGGAAGGCGACGGCCTGGTTCTCGCCGATCCTGCGGCCGAACTGCTCGCGTTCGCGGGCGTAGTCCCTGGTGTACTCGAAGCCGGCCCGCGCGATGCCCACCGCCATCGCCGCCACCGACGGGCGGGTGGTCTCGAACGTACGCATCGCGGCCTGCTCGCCCGCCCGCTCCCCCTCGCGTACCCGGGCCAGCCGCGCCTCCAGCTTCTCCGCACCGCCGAGCAGGCACGAGGCGGCGGGCACCCGTACGTCCTCCAGGACGACCTCGGCCGTGTGCGAGGCGCGGATGCCGTGCTTGCGGAACTTCCGCCCCATGGACAGCCCCGGCGTGCCCGGCGGGACGACGAACGACGCCTGGCCACGGGTGCCGAGCGACGGGTCCACGGAGGCGACGATCACGTGGACGTCGGCGATGCCGCCGTTCGTGGCCCAGGTCTTGACGCCGTTGAGCACCCAGTCACCACCGTCGCGGACGGCCCTGGTGCGGATGGCGCCGACGTCGGAGCCCGCGTCGGGCTCCGAGGCGCAGAACGCGCCCAGCCTGACCTCGCTCTCCGTCCCGAACATCTGCGGCAGCCACTCCCCCATCTGCTCGGAGGTGCCGTTCGCGGCCAGGGCGGCGGCGGCCAGGCCGGTGCCGGTGATGGACAGGCCGATCCCCGCGTCGCCCCAGAAGATCTCCTCGAACGCCACCGGCAGCGCCAGCCTGCTCTCCTCGAACCACTGGGTGGCGAAGAAGTCGAGCGAGTACAGCCCGATCTTGGCCGCCTCCTGGATGACCGGCCAGGGCGTCTCCTCGCGCTCGTCCCATTCGGCGCCCGCCGGGCGGATCACGTCGCGGGCGAACTCGTGCACCCAGTCGCGCACCCGCACCACGTCGTCACTCAGCTCCGGGCAGAACCCCGTCATGCGCCGCACCCCTCGAAGCGAGCAGCCGTTACCGCTGGTAACACCTTAAGGCCGCCGGACCCGGCCGGGAACGCCTCCCCGGCTCCGGTTCGGTCACGGGTTCACCCGCGACCGAACCGGGGCCGACCGCCCGCCGGTCACCGTCGTCGGCCCTCGCGCTGCTCCCGCCGGTCGGGATCGGGCTATCCTGGGGCCGTCCGATCACCTGATGATCGCGAGACGGGTGCCGGCCTCGGCGACGACGTTCCGGCTCACGCACGCGGTGCGGGCGCAGGAGGTGAGACGTGCGGGAAGCGCGCGAACGGGGTGACCGCGTCCGACGGGTGCGGATGATCGACGTGGCCAACTCGCTCG
Organism: Nonomuraea antimicrobica; assembly: GCF_039536965.1. Classification (NCBI taxonomy): domain Bacteria; kingdom Bacillati; phylum Actinomycetota; class Actinomycetes; order Streptosporangiales; family Streptosporangiaceae; genus Nonomuraea; species Nonomuraea antimicrobica. The sequence continues at coordinate 52,002 of NZ_BAAAZP010000005.1, forward strand.
GCCTGTCCCGGGCCACCGTCTCGCTGGTGATGCGCGACAGCCCGCTGGTGTCGGCGGCCACCAGGACCGCCGTCCTGGCCGAGGCCGAACGGCTGGGGTACATCTACAACCAGGCCGCCGCGAACCTGCGGACCCAGCGCAACGACCTGGTCGGCCTGGTGATGCCGGACGTGATGAACCCGTTCGTCGCCGAGGTGTCCCTGGGCGTGCAGGAGGTGCTCGGGGAACTCGGCTTCTTCGTCGTGATCGCCAACACCGTCGACCGGCTGGACCTGCAGCGGCAGATCCTGCAGTCCCTGGTCGAGCACCGGGCGGCCGGCGTGGTCTCCATCCCCGCGCTGACCTCGGCCGCCGACCATTTCACCGGCCTGCGCCGCAGCGGCCTGCCGACGGTGCTGCTGCTGCGGCACATCGACGGCGTGGAGCTGCCCTTCGTCGGCACCGACGAGGTGGCCATCGGCCGGCTCGGCGCCGAGCACCTGACCACCGTGCACGGCTGCCGCCGGGTGGCCTACTTCGGCGGCGACCCCCTGGCCTCGCCGCGGGTACGCCGCCTGGACAGCTTCCGCCGGGCGGTCGGCGAAGCCGGCGCCGACTGGGACGCGACCTGGTCGGAGCCGGTGGAGGCGACCGCGGAGGCCGCGTACCGTCGCGCGGCCGAGCTGCTCGCGGCCGGGCCGCCGCCCGACGGGCTGCTGTGCCACAGCGACAACGTGGCCTACGGCGTGGCGCGGGCGTTGCGGCTCGGCACGCCCGACGCGGCGTCCTGCGCGGTGCTGGGCATCGACGACCTGCGCCAGTCCGCGATGTGGAACCCGTCGATCAGCAGCATCGCCACCGAACCGGTCGAGCTGGGCCGGGTTTGCGGCCGGGTGCTGCTGGGCGAGATGGGGATGCCGGTCGAGGGCAGTCGCACCCCTCCGCGGCCCGAGGTGCACGCTCGCGCGTCCTGCGGCTGTCACTGAGCAGTCGCTCGCGACTGTCGGTTCACAGCTATCGCTCGCGACTGTCGGTTCACAGCTATCGCTCGGGGCTGTCGGTTCACAGCTATTTCATAGTTGACCTACCGGTTTTTACCTATATGGTTGACCCATTCATTTAGATCGATCTAAGGTCAGTACCCGAGTTCATGAGGCCGAACCGGCGCGAGCCCCGGCCCACTCGACCGAGGGAGGGCACGGATGCCCGCAACTGTCCGTTCCCCGCGTCGCGCGCACTGGCGCCGGCAGGAGGACGGCGTCGGCCGCCTGATGCTGCTGCCGAGCCTGCTGCCGTATCTCGCCTTCGCCCTGCTGCCGATCGGCTGGCTGTTCTGGTTCAGCTTCCAGCGCTGGAACGGGTTCTCGGCGCCGCGGTTCACCGGGCTGGCCAACTACGAGCGGATGATCGGCGACGAGCAGTGGTGGCTGGCGGTGCTGAACACGGTGAAGTTCGGGGCCGGCCGGCTGGTCATCGAGATTCCGCTGGCGCTGGTGCTGGCGTACGTGTTCTTCCGCGGGGTTCGCGGCGGCACGGCGTACCGGACGATCCTGTTTCTGCCGCACGTGTTGTCGCCGGCGATCGTCGGCATCGTCTTCGTCTTCTTACTGCGTGAGACAGGCGGGCCGATCAACCAACTGCTCACCGGATCGGGCCTGCTGGAGACGCCGATCCGGTTCCTCGGCGAGGCGGGCAGCGCGCTCGGCAGCCTCATCGGGGTCGGCGTGTGGGCCCACCTCGGGATCAACCTGCTGCTCTTCTTCGCCGGGATGATGACCATCCCGAACGAGCTGCTCGAAAGCGCGTCGCTGGAGGGCGCCGGTCACTGGTCGACACTGCGGCGCATCGTCCTGCCGATGCTGGCCCCGGTGACCCGGGTGGTGGTCCTGATCTCGATCATCGGTACGCTGCGCAGCTTCGACCTGGTCAAGACCCTCACCGACGGCGGCCCGGCCGGCGGCACCGAAGTGATGTTCACCTACCTCTACCGGTTCTTCTTCGAGCCGGAATCCATCCCCCAGATCGGGTACGCCGCCGCACTCGGCGTCACCGCGAGCGTGATCGTCGGCATCATCTCCGTGGCCTACCTGCGGATCAGCCGGAGCGGGAGGACCACGTCATGAGCACACCCACCGTCACCGGGCCCGCGAGCCGCACCACCGAGCAGGCGACCCAGTCCGCCCCGGCACGGCGTCGGCGCAGGGTCCGCCCGCAGACCGTGCTGCTGCACGCGGCCCTGATCGCGGTGGCGCTGATCATGCTTTCGCCCCTGGTCTTCGGTCTGTTCGCCTCGGTGTCGCCGCTGGACCAGATCCTCAGCAGGGACGGCGGCATCCTGCCCCGGGTCTGGGAGTGGGGCACCTACCTGCGCGCCTGGACCACGGCCGACTTCTCCCGGTACTTCGTCAACAGCCTGATCGTCACGGCGCTGGTCGTGCTGCTGGACACGCTCGCCTCCAGCATGACCGGCTACGTGCTGGCGCGGCGCAGGCTGCGCGGCCAGCGGCTCCTGGAGGGCCTGTACGTCGGGACCCTGTTCGTCGGCCTGACCACCGCGACGCTCTACCCCCAGTACGTGATCGCCCAGGCGCTGGGCCTGGACAACCTGCTCGGGATCGCGCTGGTCCAGATGGCCGGGATCATGCTGGTGCACGTCTTCCTGATCAAGGCGTTCGTGCTCGGCCTCGGCACCGAGATGGAGGACGCGGCCCGGGTCGACGGGTGCGGGCTGTTCGGCACCTACTGGCGGATCGCCTTCCCGATGATGCGGCCGATCCTGGCGACCACGGTGATACTCGGATTCCAGGCGTCTTGGAACAACTACCAGGTGCCGCTGGTGTTCTCACTCGCCGAGCCCGACCTGCGCACTCTGGTCGTGGGCGTGAGCGCGCTGCAGTACGACGCCGCCGAGGGAATGACGCCGTACAACACCGTGCTGGCGGGCGCGAACATGGCGCTGGTGCCGATCGTGGTGATCTTCATCGTGCTGCAACGGCACTTCGTGCGCGGCTGGACGGACGGATCGGTGAAGGGATGACCCTGTTCGCTCCCGACGGCGCGCTGATGCGCGGCTGGTCCCGCTGGTGGTTCTGGGCCTGGACGAGCTGCTGCTGGCTGCTGCTGAGCCTCCCCCTGATCACCGCGCCGGCGGCCACCCTGTGGCTGGTGGCCCAGCAACGACGATATGCCGCCGGCGAGCCCGCGCTCGGACCGGGTGAGACGCTGCGGTTCCTGGCCGGCCGGCTGCTGCCGGGCCTGCGGCTGGCCGGCTGTCATGCCGGCATCGCCGGCCTGGTGCTCGTCGGCCTGCTCGGACCGTCGCCCGGCGGGCCCTACGGCTGGCTGGTGCTGGTGACCAGCGCGGTGACCGGGGTGACCTGGTTGCTGGTGGCCCCGTGGTCGGTGGTCTTCTTCGAACGCGACGGCCGGGTCGGCGCGGCGCTGCCGGCGGCGTACCGGCTGGCGCTGTCGCGGCCGGAGCTGGCGCTGCTCGCTGCGGCGGTCGTGCCGGCCGCCGTCGTCGCCGGTCCCTCCCTGGCGGTCCGGGTGCCGTACGCCGGTCCGCTGCTGCTGGTCGCGCTGCCGGCGGCCGTGGCGAGCCTCGTGGTCAGGCTCGGCGACCGAGCCGGCGCGCTTCGGGACGTGAACCCCTCCGGCCGGATCGGGTCCGGTTCGGTCCCTTCCGGATGAGAAAGGCCCCCTGATGATTGATTCCTCCTTGACCCGCCGTGGCTTCCTCGGCACGTTCGCGGCCGGCGCGGTGGGCGTCCTGGCCGGGTGCGGCGACTCCTCGACCGGCACCTCGACCGGCGCTGCCGATCCGAACGAGCTGACGACCATCGTGGTCTGGGACCGCGCGGGCGCGCACGCCACGGCCCGGCAGGAGTTCTTCCGCACGTGGAACGAGCAGCAGGGCAGATCTCTCGGCATCGCGGTGCGGTACGAGCCGCAGGCGACGGACAAGTACGAGGAGATCGTCCGGCTCGGCTTCCAGACCAAGCGGGCGCCCGACCTGTTCCACAGCCCGTCGGCGCAGCTCGGCGCGTTCGTCGCGGCCGGATGGGTCCAGCCGCTGCCGGACCTGGTCGACCGGGCGGTGCTGGACAAGGCCGCGCCGTACCACCAGAAGAACGGGGAGCTGGTCTGGGGCGGCGTGCCGTACGCGGTGCCGACCACCGCGTTCACCAACCGGATGCTGATCAACACCGACCTGTTCGAGAAAGCCGGGCTGGACCCGGACGCGCCGCCCTCGACGTTCTCCGAGGTACGGCAGGCCGCGGCGGCGATCACCAAGGCCGGCGGCGGCGACGCGTTCGGCATGCTGGTCCCGATCAAGGCGACCGGGTTCCGGCAGTGGAACGTGGACGTCCTGCTGATGGCGGGTGACCCGGCGCTGGCCATGTTCGGGCTGTTCAACGCGACCACGCAACGGTACGAGTCGGCCAAGTACGCGCCGCTGCTGGAGCTCTACCGGAGCCTGATCACCGACAAGACCGCCTACCCGGGCGCCGCGACCCTGGCCGGCGACGTCGCGATCAACGCCTTCGGCAAGGGAGAGGCCGGGATGTACATCGGCAGCAGCGCGGTGGTGTCGTCACTGGCCGAACTCGGCAGCGCGGTGAAGGCGGTCGCGGTGCCGCTGCCGGTGCCCGACGGACAGCGGCTGGTGCGCTCACCCATGAACGCCGGGTACCCGTACGCGATCTCGTCGACCACCAAGAGCCCGGCCAAGGCCGCCAAGGTGCTCGAGGTGATGGTCGGCGACGGAGTCCAGGAGGCGCTGGCCGCGAAGGCCGCGCCGCCGCTGAACACCGCCGTCTGGGACTCCGCCGCGGTCAGGGACAACGCGCTCCTGCAGCAGTTCCGTCCCGCCGAACTCGATCGGCAGTGGCCGAAGACGCCCGGCGGCCTGCTCCAGGTGGAGGGGGAGAGCGTCGACCAGACGGTGGAGAAGCTGCTGCTCGACCCGTCCGTGCCGCTCGGGCCCGCGCTCGCCGACATGCAGCGGCGGATGCAGGCGGCCTACGACGCCGCGGTGAAGAGCGGCGAGATCGACCCGCAGGAGTTCCGCGCGTGACGGCTCCGGACGTCGTGGTGCACCTTCGTCGGCCGTCCGGCCCGCCGACCGCTCTGTGAGGAGAGATCCGTCCATGCCCACCCGCCCGAACGTGCTGTTCGTGATGACCGACCAGCAGCGGTTCGACACCATCTCGGCGCTCGGCAACCCGCACCTCGCGACGCCCAACCTCGATCGCCTGGCCGCCCGCGGGACCGTCTTCGACAACGCGTACTCGACCGCTCCCGTCTGCGTCCCGGCCCGCTACACGCTACGCAGTGGATGCGAGCCGACCAGGACAGGGGTGTACGACAACACCGTCCCGGACAGGGGGCACGGCCTGGTCCGGGAGCGCTGCGGCCCGTACCTGGCCGAGGCGATGGGTCTGCGCGGGTACCGCACCTGGGGGGTGGGCAAGTTCCACACCACGCCCTGGGACGCGCCGGTCGGCTATGAGGTGCAGCGGCACAGCGAGGAGTTCTACGAGAGTCCCGAGCAGCGGACCGGTGACGCGTACGCGTCGTGGATCGCGGCCGAGCATCCCGCGTACGACTGGATCGAGGCGCTGATGGGCGAGCGGACCGACATGTACTACATGCCGCAGCTCAGCCCTCTGCCGGCGGACCGCACGGTCGAGTCCTGGGCCACCCGGGAGGCGATCGGCCTGATGGCCGCCGACGACGGCAGGCCCTGGTTCGGGTTCGTGTCCTACATAGGTCCGCACCCGCCGTTCGCGCCGCCGCTGCCGTACAACCGGATGTACGACCCGGACCGGATGCCCGACCCGGTGTGCGGCGACCGCGACATCGACCATCTCGACCAGCACATCCCCTGGATGAACCACCTGGTCTACGCCGAGGACGTCGACCCGCACCGGGCCAGGACACTCAAGGCCCGCTACTACGGCGAGATCAGCTACATCGACGGATGCGTCGGCGACCTGCTGGACGCGGTGGAGCGAAGACCGGACGCGGACAACACCGTGATCTGCTTCTACGCCGATCACGGCGACCTGCTCGGCGATCATCACGGCTGGCAGAAGGAGAGCTTCTTCGAGGCCTCCACCCGGGTCCCGTTCCTGGTCTCCTGGCCGGAGCGGATCGCGGCCGGCGACCGCCGGTCGGAGCTGGTGTGCCTGACCGACCTGTTCGGCCTGGCGACCTCCGCAGCGGGGCGGCCGGAACTGCGGCAGGGCAGCGACCTGCTCGGCCTGCTGACCGATGCGGCGCCCGCCAGGCAGACGCTGTTCGGCTTCCTCGGACGGCCCGGGACCCGGCGGTTCAAGGCGATGGTCCGGCAGGGCGACCTGAAGCTGATCTGGCTGGCCAACGGCGGACACCGGCTGCTGTTCGATCTCGCCGTCGATCCGCACGAGCTGACGCCGGTGCAGGCGGAACGGCCGCGGGACGCCGATCGGCTGACCGCGCTGCTCGCCGATCGGCTCCGGTCCGAGCACGTCACCGAGGCTCTCGACGGCGACGCGCCGCGGACCTTCCCGTACGAGGAATGGCCGCTGACCCGGATCCACCAGTTCGACCTGTCGCGAGGGGTGACCGGTTTCGGCACCGGCCCGTGAGACCCGGCCCGGCCGACACGACCGCCGTGGCGCGCAGGACGTCGAGCGGATCTCAGGTCGTGGTGATCGTGAGCATCGGAGGGCGTTCGCCGATGCCGACGTCGCGGGTCAGGACGTCGTGGCCGCCCTGGCACCTGCGGAACTGACACAGGCGGCCCGACGGCTCGTGGAAGGAGCGGATCTTTCCCTGGCGTTCCAGGCGGGACCAGGCCGCGAGCATGATCTGTGCCGACATCCCGCCGAGGGCCTCCGTGGACTGCGGGGCGTGCTCACGGGAGCCCAGGTCCACCTGGGCGAAGGCGTCCAGCCCCGCCAGCTCCAGCAGGTCGATCAGGAGCCCCAGCTCCACACCGTAGCCGGTCATGAACGGTACGCGTTCGAGGGCCGAGCGCCGGCCCGCGTACTCGCCCGCCAGCGGTTGCACGAAGCCCGCGAGCAGCGGCCAGTGCAGGTTGATCAGGGGGCGGGCCACCAGTTCCGTGACCCGGCCGCCGCCGTTGGGAGACCCGTGGAGGGGGCGGTCGTAGCAGCCCTTGGCGTACACGACGGTCGGGTCGGCCAGCAGCGGCCCGAGTACGCCGAGGATCAGGGAGGCGCGGAAGTCGCGGATGTCGGCGTCGGCGAACACCACCACGTCCCCCGACGTGACGGCCAGGGACTTCCACAGCGCCTCGCCCTTGCCGTCGAGCGGCTTGAGCCGCGGCAGGATCTCGTCCTGGGCGTGCACCCTGGCCCCGGCCCGTGCGGCGACCAGCGCCGTGTCGTCGGTCGAACGCGAGTCGATGACCACGAGTTCGTCCACGAGCGGGGCCAGCTCCCGCCGGATCACTCCGACGATCTCTCCCACGGTCTCGCGTTCGTCACGGGCCGGGAGCACCACACTGACCGTGGTGCTCCCTTTGGCGGCCACCAGGTCCCGGATCGGCCAGTCCCTGGCGGACGAAGTGCGGCGCCGCAACCATCCGCTCACTTCACGAAGCATGCGACACCTCCCCCCGTTGCCCCACATTTCAGCTTATGTGAAGCCGGCCCGCCTGCCCCTTTCCACAAAACCCCACGCCTACCTGCACGTTCCTTGATCACCTTCAAGGACGGTCCGCCGGAGGGAGGGCGATCGGATCGGTGGGGAGGGCGCGCGTTCCGGGACGCCGCCCTCGTCGTGCGTCCGGCGACGTGCGCGATCGGGCAAAGAGATGCGCCTGTTCCGGTATGGCTCCTTTCGGGGCACGATCCGGGCCGGGGTTACGGGAGGTTTCTGCGTACGAAGTCCAGTTCGAGCAGGAGGAGGTTCTCGGCGACGTCCTCCTGGGCGGTCATGTGGGAGACCCCCGACAACGGCAGCACGGTGTGCGGCCGCCCGGCGGCCAGCAGCGCGCCCGACAGCCGCAGCGTGTGGGCGGCGAAGACGTTGTCGTCGGCCAGGCCGTGCACGAGCAGCAGCGGGCGGCGCAGGTTCGGGGCGTCGGCGACGATGGAGCTGCGGTCGTACGCCTCGGGGTGCGTGTCGGGGTGGCCGAGGAAGCGTTCCTGCCAGTGGGTGTCGTAGAGGCGCGCGTCGGTGACCGGCGCACCCGCGACGGCGACGTGGAACACCTCGGGGTGGCGCAGCACCGCCGCGGCCGACAGATACCCGCCGTACGACCAGCCGCGGATCGCCACCCGGCCCAGGTCCAGGTCGGGGAATCGGGCACCGGCGGCGTGCAGGGCGTCGATCTGGTCCTCCAGCGCCGCGCTCAGCTTGTCGAGGTGGACGGCCCGCTCCCAGGCGGGGCCCCGGCCCGGCGTGCCGCGCCCGTCCACGACCAGCACGGCGAAGCCCTGGTCGGCGAACCACTGCCCGACCGCGAAGTCGTCAAGACCGCGCAGGACCAGGGCGCCCCCCGGCCCGCCGTAGGGGGACAGCAGCACCGGCAGCTTCCGCGAGCCCGGCACGTGCCCGGACGGGAACATGATCGCACCGCGCAGCTCCCGCTTCCCCAGCGCCACCATCTCCACCGTCGGCCGCAGGACGGGCACCGCGCCGTTCGAGGCGATCCGGGTGGCCGCCGGGCCGCCGGCCACCGTGACGCGCACCCCGTGCTCCTCCAAGGTGCGGCTCACCACCAGCGTGACACCGCCGGCGCGGGTGCCGGTGTGCACCCCCGGCTCGGCGGTGACCCTGACCAGCCCTGCTGCTCTGGAGTAGGTGTAGAGGTGGCGTTCGGTGGGCTCGTCGCAGCACTGCATGAGGACGGTGTCGCCGTCCACCGCCAGGACCCCGAGCACCTGCAGACCAGGTGGCGTGACCAGGTCGTCTCCCAGCGCCAGGCGGCGGGTGTCGTCGCGGTCCACCGTCCTGACCAGCTCTCCGGCGGCCGTGCGGGCGGGCGTGCCGGGCACCAGCTCCAGCCAGGCGGCGTCGGTCTCCTCGCGCAGCAGCGTGGTCCCGCCCGTCTCGGGGTCGGCCTCCAGGACGCGGGTGGTGCGCTGGTCACGGCTCTGCACCAGGACCAGCAGGCCCTGCGCGGTCCACGACACGGCGGCGACGTACTCGAAGGCCGCCCTGTCCCACACCACCTCGGTACGCTCACCGTCCAGCGTGGTCAGCCAGAGCGTCACGTCGGCGTTGTCGGTGCCGGCCGCCGGGTAGGCCACGGTCCTGGGCGGCCGGGCCGGGTCGGCGGGCTCGGACAGGTGCCACTTGGTCACCCCGGCGTTGTCCACCCGCGCCGCCAGCAGGCGGGTGCCGTCGGGCGCCCACCAGTAGCCGCGGTGCCTGGCCATCGACTCGGCCGCCACGTGCTCGGGCAGCCCCCAGGTCACCTCGGGGCCGTCGGGCGTCAGCAGCGCCCTGCCGTCGACGTGCAGCGCGCCGTCGGACACGTGGGCGACGTGCCGCCCGGTGGGGTCGGGCCGCGGGGCGGAGCCGGTGACGCCGAGCGCGGTGACCTCGCCGGTGAGCAGGTCGACGGTGTGGATCTCGCCGTTGAGCGCGTACGCGGCCTTGGTGACGGCGGCGTCGGTGGCGTAGGCGACGATGCCGGCGGCGCGTTCGCGGGTGCGTTCCCTGTGCGCGCGTTCGGCCTCCGACAGGGCCTCACCCGACGGCCGGCCGGGGTCCACGAGCAGGCGTTCCTCTCCCGTGGCCACGGTCAGCGCCCACAGCCGGTTCACCTGGTCGTCACCGGCCGAGGACCTGAGGAAGACCACCCGGCTGCCGTCGGGGGCGATCGTGAAGTCGCGGGGGACGCCGAGCCTGAACCGCGCCGTACGGGCGTGCTGACGGGGAAGCGTGAGGGGAGACATGGGGCGCATCATAGGCACGTCCGGCGAGCCCGCGGCAAGACCGGGACCGGTCCCGGGCCCGAGCTGTTAGGTTGCGGACGCCCAGCGACAGTCCGGACGCACAGTCACCCACAGTGAGGCCGATGCTCATGGACGCAGGACGACGCCCGGTGCGCCGTGCCGCACGAACGGCGCTCGGCGCGGTGCTGGCGCTGACCCTCGCGGCCTGCGCCGGTGGGCACCAGGACAGCACGTCCGCCACCGCCCCGGCTCCTGCCTCCGCGCCCCCTTCTGCCCCGGCGTCCGCTTCCCCGACGCCGACGCCGTCGCCATCGGCCACGCCATCTCCCGGCACCCCGTCTCCCGCCACCCCGAGCGCGAGCGCCGAGTCGCGCCCCGCCAAGGACGGCAGGCGCCTGTCATCCTGCGCGGACGCCTCCTGCGAGGTCGAGGTCGAGGCGGGAGACGTTCTCCGCCTCGGCACCAGCGCGCTCCGCAAGGCCGGATTCGCCGATCTCAAGGTGCAGCGCGTCCGCGAGGACAAGGTGATCTACGAGCTGGCGTCCGGCGCCTGGACCTTCACCCAGCCCGGCCCCACCGGCTCGGCCAACCTCAACGGCATCTCGCTGACCTTGGTCCGCGTCGACGGCGGGCGCGCGGTCATCCGCCTGGGCGGCAAGCCCATCAAGGGCGCGGTGACGCTCCGGCTCGGCCCCGACGGCATGACGATGGTGACGGGCTGATCGCCAGAGGCCGGGGCCAGGCCGGGGGATCGGCTGACGTCAGACGGCGAAGACCTGCGCGTCGTCGGCGAACGCCTTGAACTCCAGGGCGTTGCCCGCTGGATCGAGCAGGAACATCGTCCACTGCTCCCCGGCCTGCCCCTCGAAGCGCACGTACGGCTCGATCACGAACGCGGTGCCCGCGGCGCGGAGCCGGTCGGCGAGCTTGTGGAACTCCGAGACGGTCAGGATCAGCCCGAAATGGGGCACCGGGACGTCGTGTCCGTCGACCGGGTTGTGGATCCGCTGGGAGCGGCCCGGCGCCAGGTGGGTGACGAACTGGTGGCCGTGTAGGTTCCAGTCGACCCAGGTGTCGGCGCTGCGGCCCTGCTCCAGGCCCAGCGTCTCGCCGTAGAAGTGCCGCGCGGCGGCCAGGTCGTCGACCGGCACGGCGAGGTGGAACCGCGGGATCGGCGAGTCGAGAACGGTCATGACGGGGCACGTCCTTCCTGAGATCACCAACAATGTCTGATGTTAACATTCGAACAATCAGACAAGCCAGGTGAGGTCGTGAGAGGCTGACGCACATGAGTGAACCCGGGGCCGAAGGCGGGGCCCGGAGCCGGCCGGGCAGGGTGACGCCGGCCCGCCGCCGGGGCCTCGCCGACGAGGTCGCCGACCGCATCCGCGACGCCGTCTTCGCCGGTGTCTACGCCCCTGGGGCGCCGCTGCGCGAGGTGGAGCTGGCGGGCGCGCTGGAGGTCAGCCGCGGCCCCGTACGCGAGGCGCTCCTCCGGCTGGAACGCGAGGGCCTCGTACGCAGCGCCTGGCACCGCGGCGCCACCGTCACCGCGCTCACCCCTGACGACGTCGCCGAGCTCGACAGCCTGCGGGGCGCGCTGGAGCGGCTCGCCGTCGAGCTGGTGGTCGCCCGTGCCACGGACGACGACCTCGCAGCCGTCGAGACGGCGGCCGAGCACATGGAACGCGCCGAGGACGCCCACGCCTCGGTGCGCCGTGACATCGCCTTCCACGACGCCGTGTACGCCGCCACCCACCACCGGCGTCTCCAGGAGGCGTGGCAGGCCATCCGTTCCCAGGTCCACTTGTTCCTGCTGACCCGGATCGGCCGCAGCGCCGACGACTACCGGTCGCACCTGGCCGACGAGCACCGCGAGCTGGCCGCCGCGCTACGCGCCCGCGACGCGGGCAACGCCCTGGCGCTCTTCGCCACCCACCGCCGGCACGCCCTCGACGTGCTCACCCGCCCCTCCCCCGCCGACCCACCGCCGCCGTCCCAGGCTCCTTGATCCCGGCAGGCGTTCGCGGGGTCAGCGGGCGGGCGGGGTCAGCCGGTCCCAGGGGATCGCCTCGATGCGCTCGATGTGCTCCTCGCCCCACTCCCCCAGCGGCGCCATCACGCTGTTGAGCGAATGGCCGAACTCCGTGAGCGAGTACTCCACCTTCGGCGGCACCTGGTGGTGGACCTCCCGGTGCAGCAGCCCGGTGGCCTCCATCTCCCGGAGCTGGAGGATCAGGACCCGCTCGCTGATGTGCGGGATCGCCCGCCGCAGCTCGCCGAAGCGCAGCGCGCCGTCCTGGAGCGCGAAGAGGATCAGCCCCTTCCACTTGCCTCCCATGACGGCGATGGCGGCGTCGAGCCCGCAGGTGAACGTCCTCTTCGTCGTCTTCTCCACACTTACCTTCTTGTCGGTACCCGGCAAAAATATCGGTACTTGATCATATGTCCGTACGCATCCAGCATGGACCTGGCGCCGCACCACCATCCCTTCTCTGTCTGGAGTACGCGCATGCCCGCACCTCATCTCACGCCGGTGTCCGTCATCGGGCTGGGCTCGATGGGCTCCGCCCTGGCCGGGGCCTTCGTCCGGGCCGGGCACCCGACCACGGTCTGGAACAGGACCGCCGCCCGCACCGAGCCCCTCGTCGCCCTGGGAGCCACGCGGGCGGCGGACGTCGAGGCCGCGGTGGCGGCGAGCCCGCTGGTCGTCACCTGCCTGACCACCTTCGACGACACCCGGCAGGCCCTGGGCCAGGCGGTCGCCGCGTTGCCCGGCCGGGCCCTGGTCACCCTGAACAGCGGCTCCCCGGCAGGCGCCCGCGAGACGGCGGCCTGGGCGGCCGGTCACGGGGCGCGGTTCCTCGCCGGCGCCGTCAAGAACGTGCCCTCGGCCGTGGGAGCGCCGGACACCCTGCTCTACTACAGCGGCGACAGGACCGTCTTCGACGACTTCAGGGCGGCCCTGGACGTGCTCGGCGGCGACACCGTGCACCTGGGCGACGAGCCCGACCTGGCCGCCCTGTACGAGATGGCCGTGGGCGCCATGCTGCTGCCCGCCCTCGTGGGCTTCTTCCAGGGCGCCGCCGCCGTCCAGGCGCGCGGTCTCGAGGTGGCCTCGATGGTGCGGTTCGCCGGCAAGTGGCTGGACATGATCAAGTCGCTGCTCCCGGTCTTCGCCCGCGAGATCGACACCGGCGACTACACCGACGCCGCCTCCTCCGTGAACCTCTTTCTGACCGCAGAGGCCGACGACGCGGACCTGACCGAGGAGACGAACGTCGAGACGGCCTGGCTCGCCCCCATGCACGACCTGGTACGGCGGGCGGTGGCGGCGGGCCACGGCGACCACAGCGTCTCCGCGCTCACCGAGGTGCTCAGGGGACCCGCACCGCGGGCATGAGCCCTCTCAGGCCGTGGTGGCGTGGCGTTCGAGGAAGGTGTAGACGTCGGCCTCGTCCACGCCGGGGAACGAGCCCGGCGGCAGCGCGGCCAGCACGTGGGAGTTGGCGCGGGCGGACGGCCACGCGTAGCCCTCCCAGCGCTCGGCCAGGGCGGCAGGGGGGCGGCGGCAGCAGTCGCCGTTGGGGCAGTTGGACTTGGTGCGGTTGGTGGTCTCGCGCCCACGGAACCACCGCGACTCCTTGTACGGCACCCCCAGCGTGATCGCGAAGTCCCGCTCGCGCGACGGATCGACGTGGGCCACGCAGAAGTAGGTGCCGGTCGGCGAGTCGGAGTACTGGTAGTACACCGAGAACCGGTCGGGCGAGGCGAACACCTGCCGCCCCGACCACTGCAGGCACATCCGCTGCCCCTCGATGGCCCCCTGCTCGTCGGCGGGGAAGACGATGCCGTCGTTCTCGTACGCCTTGTAGATCGTGCCCCCGGCGTCGTTGCGCACGAAGTGGCAGACGAGGCCGAGGTGGTGGGTGGCGAGGTTGGTGAAGCGGTGGGCGGCCATCTCGTACGAGACCGCGAACACGTCCCGCAGATCCTCCACCGACAGCGCCCGGCCGGACTTGGCCTCCTGGAGGTAGAGTGCGGCGGCCTTCTCGGGGACGAGGACGGCGGCGGCGAAGTAGTTGGCCTCGGTGCGCTGGCGCAGGAAGTCGGCGAAGTCGCGGGGCTTGTCGTGGCCGAGCGCGAGGTGGCCGAGCGTCTGGAGCAGGATCGTCCGCGGGGTGTGCATGCCGAGCTGCTCGTGTTTGACGTAGATGCGGCGGTTGCGCAGGTCGGTGATGGAGCGTACGGAGCGGGGCAGGTCTTGTGCGGTGTGCACCGTGTAGCCGAAGTGGGTGACCAGGCCCTGGATCATGCTCTGGGACAGCGCCCCGGTGCGGTATCCGACGGCGTCGAGCGCCTCGGCGGCGGCCTGCTCGATCTCGGGGAAATAGTTGCCCACCTCCCGCTGTCGGCGGCGCAGTTCGGCGTTGGCGACCCTGGCCTCCTCCGGCGTGGCGGTGCCGCGGGCCTGCCGGGCGCGCAGTTCGCCGTACAGGCCGAGGAGGTGTTCGAGCACGTCGTTGGGCACCCGGGTGGAGACCTTCAGCCGGGGCAGGCCGAGCCCGGCGTAGACGGGGTCGCGCTGGGCCTCCTCCAGCGCGATCTCCAGTTGGGCGCGGCGGTTGGGCGGCTGGCGGCGCAGCAGCTCCTCGACGGGCACGCCCAGGGCGGTGGCCAGCGCCTTGAGCAGGGAGAGCTTGGGCTCGCGCTTGCCGTTCTCGAGCAGGGAGAGCTGGCTGGGCGCCCTTCCGACGCGGGACCCCAGGTCGGACAGCGTGAGGCCGCGCTGTTTGCGCAGGTGGCGCAGGCGCTGGCCGAACGCGATCAGATCAAGCTCCTGCGTCAAAGACAGCGGTTCTTCGCCCAGCAAGGAGGCCATACGGGCATCTTAGACAGAAATTCAGCCCATTTTCTAGTCTCGGCGAGCCCGCGGGCGGCGCCTTCGGGCCCGCGGTTCCCACCGCGCCATTGGTCTAGGCCAACGGTAAAACTTGCGATTTCTTCACTGCTGAATACCCGCGAGTAATGCACATCGACGAAATTTCCGCTCTTCTTCTCACACCTCCACACTGTTTGGCGCCACCCACCGGGGCACAGACTCGGCGTGAGCCCAGGGGACGACAAAGGAGCGGACGATGATCGATCGCCTCAAGGGAGCTGCTGAGCAGCTGCAGGACGAATGGGACAACGACCCTCGCTGGGAGGGGATCGAGCGCACCTACCGCGCCGAGGACGTGATCAGGTTGCGCGGCAGCGTCCAGGAGGAGCACACGCTGGCCCGGCTCGGTGCCGAGCGGCTGTGGAGCCTGCTGCACACCGAGGACTACGTCAACTCCCTCGGCGCGCTCACCGGCAACCAGGCGGTGCAGCAGGTGAAGGCCGGTCTGAAGGCGATCTACCTGTCCGGCTGGCAGGTGGCCGCGGACGCGAACCTGGGCGGCCAGACGTACCCGGACCAGAGCCTGTACCCGGCCAACTCCGTGCCCGCCGTCGTGCGCCGCGTCAACAACGCGCTGCTGCGGGCCGACCAGATCACCTGGTCGGAGGGCGTGAGCGACGCGCCGTACTGGCTGGCGCCGATCGTGGCGGACGCCGAAGCCGGCTTCGGCGGCGTGCTCAACGCGTTCGAGCTGATGAAGGGCATGATCGCGGCCGGCGCCGCGGGCGTGCACTGGGAGGACCAGCTCGCCTCCGAGAAGAAGTGCGGTCACCTGGGCGGCAAGGTGCTGATCCCCACCGGCCAGCACATCAAGACCCTCAGCGCCGCCCGCCTCGCCGCGGACGTCTCCGGGGTGCCCACGCTGATCGTCGCGCGGACCGACGCACAGGCCGCGACCCTGCTGACCAGCGACGTGGACCCGCGCGACCAGGCGTTCACCACCGGCGAGCGCACCTCGGAGGGCTTCTACCGGGTCAGGAACGGGCTGGAGGCGTGCGTGGCGCGCGGCCTGGCGTACGCGCCGTACTCCGACCTGCTCTGGATGGAGACCGGCACGCCCGACCTGGACGTGGCCCGCGAGTTCGCCGAGGCGATCAAGGCCGAGTACCCGGACCAGATGCTCGCCTACAACTGCTCGCCGTCGTTCAACTGGAAGCAGCACCTGGACGACTCGACGATCGCCAAGTTCCAGCGGGAGCTGGGGCACATGGGGTACAAGTTCCAGTTCATCACGCTGGCCGGGTTCCACTCGCTGAACCACTCGATGTTCGACCTGGCCCAGGGGTACGCCGCCGACGGCATGAGCGCGTACGTCGAGCTGCAGGAGGCCGAGTTCGCCGCCGAGGCGCGCGGCTACACCGCGACCCGGCACCAGCGGGAGGTCGGCACCGGCTACTTCGACCTGGTCAGCACCGCCGTCGCGCCCGACTCCTCGACGACCGCGCTCAAGGGCTCCACGGAGGAGGAGCAGTTCGCCCACTGAGCCCGGCGCGGGCGGACGTCACGGGCTGACGGTCGCGGTGGCCGTCGGGGTCTCGGAGACGGGGACCGACGGGCCCGGGGACTCGCCCGGCCCGTCCTGGGGGATCGTGGTGACCGAACCGGACGGCCGCGGGCAGTCGCGGCGGCCCGCCGCATCACCGCGACCGCGCCCGGCGGGGCTCGCGCACTCACCGGGGTCGTCGCCGCCCTGGTCGCCGGGGCCGCTGGTCTGCGAGGGGGGGAACGTGTCTCCGCCCTCCCGCTCCGGCGGCGTGCCCGGCGTGCCCGACCCCTTGGTGCGGGTGTGCGTGACGAACACCGTGGGCGTGCCCGGCGCGGCCGTCGTCACCGGCCGGACCGACGGCGGCACCCGGCCCGTCGCCACGCTGGGACGCGCCGTGGAGTGCGCGCTGCCGGACGACCGCACGGCGGGCGGATCTCCGGGCAGCGGCGAGCCGCCCCCGGCGCTCAGCCCGTCGCCGCTCGATGCCGCGATGACCGTGAGGGCCGCGATCGAGACCGTGGCCAGGGCCGCGAAGGTGGCGTGCGAGAGCTGGGTCGCCGGTTTCACCCTGCGCCGTCGCGTACGGGAACGCTCCACCGCCGTTCCCGGCTCACCGGACGGACGCGACAGGCCCACCACCGGCCCGCCGTACAGATCCGCGCCGCTCACCACCCCGTCCGGTCCCGGCCCGCCGTACGCGGGGCTCGCCGGGTACGCGACCGGCGTCCAGATCTCCTCCAGCACCTCAGCCACCGACTGCCGCAGATCCCACGGATCCCCCACCCCACCGGCCGCCAGCAGCGCCCGCAGCAGGTCAGCGGCCCTGGGCCGGTCGGCGGGCTCCTTGGCCAGCGCGGCCTCGACGGCGGGCCTGAGCAGCGCGGGCACGCCCTCCACGCGGGGCGGCTCGAACAGGATGCGCCGGGTCAGCACGTCGTCCTCGCCGCCTCCGAACGGGTGGTGCCCGGCGGCGGCGAAGGCCACCAGGCAGCCCCACGCGAAGACGTCGGAGGCGGGCAGCGCGGGGCCGCCCGTCAGCCGCTCCGGCGCCACCCACCCCGGGCTGCCCATGACCTGGCCGGCCTGGGTGTGCGCGGCGAGCGTGTCGACGTCGCGGGCGATGCCGAAGTCGATGACGCGCGGCCCCCGCGTGGACAGCAGCACGTTGCCCGGCTTGAGGTCCCGGTGCACCAGCCCCGCCTCGTGCACCGCCACCAGCGCCGCCGCGACGCCGAGAGCCACGCCGTAGGCCAGGTCGGGCGTGAGCGGCCCCCTGGCCATGACGACCTGGGAGAGCGCGGGGCCGGGAATGTACTCGCTGACCAGGTAAGGACGGTCTCCGTCGGTGCCGTCCGCCACGACCGCCGCCGTGCAGAAGGGCACCAATCTGCGGGAGAAAGCCACTTCCTCCGCGAAACGCGCCCGCAACGTGGCATCGTTGAGATGCACCGCATGCGGTGTCTTGAGCGCGACGAGGCCACCCTGAGGATGTTCGGCCAGATAGACCACTCCCATCCCGCCCGTTCCGAGGCGGCCGAGGAGCAGGTGTCGGCCGATGATGACCGGGTCCCCCACCGTAAGCGGTCGCACGCCAGGAGGCATGCCGCTCGCACCACGCGCCATCCGGGTCCGCCTCTCCTGATCAGTGTCGTGGCCAAAGCACACTGTGGCGGCATCCGCGGAGGCTTTCCGCATGTCTTACATAAGGGGTATTGGAGGTAAGGCGGTCATATCTTCGAGGTAAGTAAGTGCTGTGACAGAGCGGGCACGAAGTGCATCTTTGCGCCTGGGGTGCCAGGCGGGATCATGGCTGCCCGGCGACGGGTTCAGGACGCGATCGCGGCCTGCTCCTCGGCCTCGACCCGACGGTTCCAGTCGCCCTTGACCTGCCGCCACGCCTCGTCGTCCACGCCGGCCCGCCAGTAGCCGGAGATCGACAGCCGGTCGAGCCCGACGCCCCGCTCCAGGCGCAGGTGGCGGCGCAGCTCCTTGACGAACCCGGCCTCGCCGTGCACGAACGCGTGCACGTCACCGCCGGGGAACTCCAGCGCCCGCACCGCGGCCACGAGCCTCTCGCCGACGGGACGCCGTCCCCGGTGGATCCACGAGACCAGGACGTCGGCGGGGGTGAGCAGCTTCTGCTCGTCCTCGGGGGCGTCCACCTCGATGAGCGCGTGCGCCCGCGCACCCACGGGCAGCGCCTCCAGCGAGGCCGCGATGGCGGGCAACGCGCTCTCGTCGCCCACGAACAGGTGCCAGCCCGCCCCGGGGTCGGGGGCGTAACCGCCGCCGGGGCCCAGGATGAGCAGCTCGTCGCCCGGGGCCGCGCGCTCCGCCCAGGGCCCGGCCAGGCCCTCGTCACCGTGCACGACGAAGTCGAGGGTCAGCTCGCGGGAGTCGGGGTCCCAGGCGCGTACGGTGTAGGTGCGCAGCCTCGGCCAGACCTCGCGGGGCATGGTCTCGCGGCAGACCTTCACGCTGAACGGCTCCGGATAGCGCACGCCCTCGTGCGGGAAGACCAGCTTCACGTAGTGGTCGGTGAGACCGGAGGTCGCGAAGCCGGCCAGCCCGTCGCCACCGACGACGACGCGTACCATGTTCCGGGACAGGCGCTCGGTCCTCCGGACGACACCCCGATGATGGTCCGCCCGCTGCTCCGCCATCAAAAGCCCCCCTGCAAAAAGTTAGGTATACCTAACCTACACCGCCCTGGTCGCTCCGGGTAAGCCGATCCCCCTAAAAGGGTCGGGCGGAAATCAGGCGGCCGCCCGTGCCGCCCACCCGCGACCAGGCAGTAATGGTGCCGCCCACCCGCGATCAGGCGGCCGTGGTGCCGCCCATCCGCCATCAGGCGGCCGTGGTGCCGCCCATCCGCTCGTTCCTGCGGGCCGCGGCCCGCAGGAAGCGCGACATGTGCCGGAAGGCCAGCCGCGCCTCCGGGAGCACGTCGGCCAGGATCGGGAAGACGTGCGGCATCTGGGGCCACTCCTCGTACCGCACCGGTACCCCCGCCTCCCGCGCCCGCAATGCCACCCGCCGGGCCTCGTCCCTGAGCACCTCCGTCGATCCCGTCACGATCATGAGGGGCGGCAGGCCCGTGAAGTCGCCGTGCACCGGCGAGACGAGCGGGTCCCACGGGTCCAGGCCCAGGGTGTACCTGCGGGCCAGCCACCGTACGCGACCGGCCGGCACCATGGGGTCCTGCCAGCGGTTGACCCGGCGCGGGATGTCGGTCAGGTCGGCCCAGGGCGACAGGCAGATCGCCGCGGCGGGCAGCGGACGCCCGGCGTCACGCAGGGCCAGCAGGGTCACCAGGGTCAGATGGCCGCCGGCGGAGTCGCCCGCCAGGACGATGTGCTCGGGCGCGTGGCCGCGCCGCAGCAGGCACTCGTACGCGTCCAGCGCGTCGGCCTGCGCGTCGGCCAGCCGGTACTCCGGCCCCTGCCGATAGTCGAGCGCCAGCACCGGCCGCCCGGCCGCCACCGACAACCGCCATGTGATGGACCGGTGCGTGAGCGGCGAGCACGAGAAGTATCCGCCGCCGTGGAAGTAGAGCACGGCCTTGCGCTCGTCGAGCCTGCGCCCGCCGCGCACCCATTCGCCTCCGCACGACGAGAACGACACCGGCTCGACCACGACGTGCTCGGGGCAGGCCATCTGGACCAGCCGCCCGATCTCCCCGAGGTGGGCGACCCCGGCCAGGGCGAGGGGATGACGCATCAACAGGCTGAAGGCCGGCTTCACCGTGCCGCGCAGGAGACCGGTGAGCGCGCGGGCCTGCCAGCTCAAGGGGTATTCCAGGAGCACATCCTCGTCGATTCGCATATCGACCCTCCAAGAACAGTTCTTCCCCCATGACCATCTTCCTACCGGCCAGTAAGTAACCTACCTCTTACGCGGACATTTCGCCTTTGTAACTGGATTCCCCACATATCGGACGCTACGCCCGCCCTCGGGTGCCCGGCCGGGTGCCCGGCCCCGGTTATTGCGTTGCGGACCGACGGCGCCGCCCTCGATAATCCGTGTTTCCCGCCCGTGAACCCGTGCCCGGATCCAAGCACGGTCCGTCACCGTGCCATCACCCACCGGAGGTGCAAAACCATACCGCTCTACGCCCGGCTCGTCCGGTACGGCTTCCGCAAACACTCCACCTACGTCAGGGCCGCACTGGCCGGCGCGTTCACCAACAGCGTGTTCGGCATCCTGCGCGCCTACATCCTCATCGCGTTGTGGCAGGCCCGCCCCGGCCTGGCCGGCTACGACGTGACCGACGCCATCACCTTCTGCTTCGTCACCCAGGCGTGCATCGGCCCGATGCAGCTCTTCGGCGGGGGCCTCGGCATCCCCGAGCGCATCCGCAGCGGTGACATCGCGCTCGACCTGGTCCGCCCCGCCTCCCTGCAACTGTGGACGCTGTCGGAGGACGTGGGCAGGGCCTCCTACCTGTTCCTCGTGCGCGGCCTGCCGCCCATGCTGGTCGGCGCGGCCGTCTTCGGCATCGTCGTGCCCGCCGACCCGGGGCAGTGGGCGGGCTTCCTGGCGAGCTTCACGCTCGCCATCGTGGTCAGCTTCGGATGGCGCTACCTGCTGGCGCTGTCGGTCTGCTGGCTGCTCGACGACCGGGGCGTCGCGGTCCTGTCGCTCGTGCTGACCACGTTCTTCTCGGGGATGATGGTGCCGCTGCACATCTTCCCCGGCTGGCTGGGCGACCTGGCCAGGTCGCTGCCCTGGGCGGCCATGGTCCAGGTGCCCACCGACGTCTACCTCGGCAAGGGCTCGGTGCCGCAGGCCCTGGCCTTCCAGGCGTTCTGGGCCGTGGTCCTGCTCGGGCTCGGCGCGCTCGGCACCCGGGCGATCCGCCACAAGGTGGTGATCCAGGGTGGTTAGGACGTACTTCCTGCTGCTGTGGACCTGGACGCGGGCCGCCGCCGCCTACCCGGTCTCGTTCGCGCTGATGACCCTGCTCGGCTTCGTCATCGCCGCGCTCGACGTGGCCGTGATCCTGATCATCTTCGCCAACACCACCACGCTCGCCGGGTTCTCCCGCGAGGAGGTGCTGTTCCTGTACGGCGCCGCGAGCCTGTCCTTCACCGTCTGCGACACGTTCGTCAGCAACCTCGACCGGGTCGGCCAGCACATCAAGGCCGGCACGCTCGACACCGTCCTCATCAGGCCGGTCAGCGCGTGGATCCAGCTCACCACCGACCGCTTCAATGCCACCCGCGTCGGACGCATCGTGCAGGCCGGGCTCGTGCTCGGCTACGCGGTCGCCGAACTCGGCATCGACGGGCGGCGGGCCTGGATGATCCCGGTCATGGTGCTCACCGGCATCGTGATCTTCGCCTCGCTGTGGACGATCGGCGGGGCACTGCAGTTCGCGCTGACCGAGGCCCCCGAGGTGGTCAACGCCTTCACCTACGGCAGCCAGCAGCTCAGCCAGTACCCGCTCAGCGTCTACGGCCGCGACCTGGTCAAGGGCGTGACGTACGTGCTGCCGCTGGCGTACGTCAACTGGCAGCCCGGCCTGTACGCGCTGGGCCGCGACGACCCCTTCGGCACACCCGAGTTCATGCGTTTCCTCGGACCGGCCGCCGCGCTGGTCCTGGCCCTGCTGGCCGCGCTGGCCTGGCGGCAGGGCGTCCGGCACTACCGATCCACGGGGAGTTGATCGATGATCGAGCTTGACCGGGCGGGCCGCTCGTTCAAGGTGAAGCGGAACGTCGTCCACGCCGTACGCGAGCTGTCGTTCACCGTCTCGGCGGGTGAGTTCGTCGGCTACCTCGGCCCGAACGGCGCGGGCAAGTCCACCACGATCAAGATGTTGTGCGGCATCCTCACCCCCACCTCGGGGAAGGTCCGGGTGGCCGGGCTCGACCCGTCGCGGCGGCGCACCACGCTGGCGCGGCGCATCGGGGTGGTGTTCGGGCAGCGTACGACGCTGTGGTGGGACCTGCCGCTGGCCGACAGCTTCGAGCTGATCCGGCACCTGTACAAGGTGGAGCGGGCCGCGTTCACGGCCCGGCTCGGCGAGCTGACCGAGACGCTCGACCTGGGCGGGTTCCTGCGCACGCCGGTGCGGCAGCTCAGCCTGGGCCAGCGCATGCGCGGCGACCTGGCGGCGGCGCTGCTGCACGCGCCCGACGTGCTGGTGCTCGACGAGCCGACGATCGGCCTCGACGTCGTCAGCAAGGCCGGCATCCGCGACTTCCTGCTGCGGCTGAACACCGAGCGGGGCGTGACGGTGCTGCTGACCACGCACGACCTCGGCGACATCGAACGGCTCTGCCGCCGGGTCATGCTGATCGACCACGGGCGGCTGGCCTTCGACGGCTCGCTTGACGACCTGATGGCCACGGCGCCCGGCCATGCGTCCATCGAGGACGTGGTGACCCGCCTCTACACGGGCCCCGGCACCACCTGACCACCGGGAGTTCGCCCCGGGGGATGGCTAGTAGTAGCCGCCCTCCGGGGTGGCCTCGTAGTCGTCGTCGAGGTCGTCCTGCCGGCGCGACCACCGCGACGGCATCAGCACGGGAATGAACAGGGCCACGCCGAGCAGGGCGAACACGCCGGTCGTGAGCATGGTCCTGTCGCCGAGCCCCGCGTCTCTGATGATCTGGTTGACCGAGGGCTCGGTCGGGATGAAGGAGAGCGCCCGGTTCACGTCGAGCGCGTACACGACGGTCCAGGCCAGCAGCACCATCGACGGGATGAACGTGGCCACCGGCGAGACCCGGCCCGCCGTCACGAGCCCCACGACGAGCCCGACGGCGGCCATGGCGCCGAGCGCGATCCACGTCTTCTGTTCGTCGGGCGGGGTCGCCCCGGCGTTCGCGAGGGCCTGCTGCACCGCCCATCCGCCGCCTCCGAGCACGGCCGCCGTCACCACGAGCCCGATGAGCAAACCTGCTAAGTGCCGCAACGTTCTCACCTCAATGTCGACGCGATCGGCACGACCCTAGCGAGAAATGCCCCTTTCGTCCCACCTAATGCTCAGGTTGGAACTCGGGGGCCTCAAGATTGCGTGCCCCGTGAGAGCATGGGGCACACCCATGCGTGCGCTACTCCCCCTCAGGCTCGCGCGGGCGGCCGCCTTCTCCGCCGTCTGCGTGACTCTGGCCGCGCTCGCCCACGTGCTCGGCGGTGGCGCGGCGCCCGCGCCCCTGGCCGCCGGGCTCGGGCTCGCGGCGGTCTGCGTGCTGGGGCTGGCGCTGTGCGGCAGGGAGCGCTCGGCGGGCACGATCAACCTGGCGCTGGTCGCGGCGCAGCTCGGGCTGCACGAGCTGTTCGCGGGCGAGGGCGCCGCCTACGTCTCGGTGCACGGGCACGCGCAGGGCGGCCTGGCGGTGAACGCGGGCATGCTGCTCACGCACGTGACCGCCACAGTGATCACGGGGCTCTGGCTCGCGCGCGGCGAGGCCGCGCTCTGGTCGGTGTTGCGCCGGCTCGGCCGCCGCCTCGTGCTGCTCACCCCGGCCGCCGTGCCCGTCCTGTGGCCGTGCGTGCCGATCGTCCGCACCAGGGTGGTGCCGCTCCAGCCGGGTGTCCGGCTCTGCGTGGCCAGGCGTGGTCCTCCACTTCCCGCCTGACCGTCTGACACCCCTGTTCCATCCCCTATTCAGCCAAGTGGAGTTCTCGCATGTCCTTCGTACGCCGTGCGGCGACCGTGCTCGCCGCCGCCACCGCCGTCACCGCCGCGCTGGCGCTGCCCGCGCTGGCCCACGTCAGCATCCAGCCGGGCACCGCCGAGCAGGGCGGCTTCAGCAAGGTCGCGTTCCGGGTGCCCAACGAGCGCGACAACGACTCGACCACCCAGGTCGAGGTGTCCTTCCCCACCGATCACCCGCTGGCCTTCGTCTCGGTCAAGCCCGTGCCCGGATGGGAGGTCAAGGTCACCGAGGGCAAGCTGCCCACGCCGGTCAAGACCGAGTACGGCGATCTCGAGGAGGCCGTCACCAAGGTCGTCTGGTCGGGCGGCAAGATCAATCCCGGGGAGTTCCAGGAGTTCGAGGTCTCCATGGGGCAACTGCCCAAGGACGTCGACTCGCTGATGTTCCCGACGAAGCAGACGTACTCCGGGGGTGAGGTCGTCGACTGGTCAGAGGCGCCCAAGGCCGACGGCACGGAGCCCGAGCACCCGGCGCCGCTGCTCAAGCTGGTGCCCGCCGCCGAGGACGGCACCGCCCACGCGAGCGCGAGCCCGGCGGCGGCGAGGCCGACGGTGACGCCGGTGGCCGCAGGCGCGTCCTCGTCGTCCGACGGGACGGCCCGGCTGCTCGGCGGGGCCGGGCTGGCCGTGGGCGTCGTCGGCGTGGTGATCGGCGCCCTCGGCCTGCGCCGCCGCCCGTCCGCCTGACGGGCACTCGCGGGAGAGGAGGGGGTCACCACCCGCTCCTCTCCCGACCGCGCCCTTCCCTGTCGAGCCTTTCCCGGCCGCTCAGGACGTGATGTCCTTGCCGGAGAACCGCGCCCACGCGATCGACCCGAACAGCAGGATGTACGCCCCGAACACCAGCAGCCCCTCCCCCAGCGCCCCGGCGTCCATCGGGCTGCGCAGCACCGCGTCGAAGTTCGTGAACCAGGTCGGCAGCAGGTACGGGCTGATCGCGGCGAGGTCGGGGATGGCCCGCAGCACCTGGCAGACGATGACCAGCACCATGGTCCCGGCGATGGCCCCGATGGACACCTCGGTGAACGTCGACAGCGCCAGCCCGATCGCGGCCAGCGCCGCCATGGCGGCCCCGACGTACCCGACGGCGACGGCGATCCGCAGCAGCCCGTCGGCCATGGAGATCGTGCTGCCCGACAGCAGCGTCACGGGCCCGGCGGGGAACAGGATCAGCCCCGTGACCAGCGCCGACACCGCCACCACCGCCGTCACCGCGTAACCGAAGACGACCGCGTTGAGGTATTTCACCGCCAGCAGCCTGGTCCGCCCCGCCGGGGCGGCGAGCAGGTAGCGCAGCGTCCCGCCGCCGGCCTCGCCCGCGACGGAGTCGCCCGCCACCACGCTGACGGCCACCGGCATCAGCAGCATCACCAGGAACGAGAACGACAGGAACGTCAGCATGAGGCTGTTGCCCGCCACGTCCTGGATGATCCCGCCCATGCCGTCGTCGGAGGAGCCGATGATGCGCAGCGCGACGCCGATGACGATCGGCACGGCGGCCAGCACGGCCAGCATCGCCACGTTGCGCGGGCGGCGGAAGGTCAGCCCCAGCTCCGAGCCGAGCAGCCGCCAGAACGCCCCCACGGGCCCCGTGACCGCCTCCGGCACAGAGGCACCAGCGGGCGGAACGGAGACGGCGGGCGTGGGTTCGGGGGCGCGGCGTTCGGTGGTGCGCATGGTCTCCGTCACCGGGACGAGCCCGGGCGTGCGCCGTGCCTGCGACCCGAGCGTCGTCGTCCCGGTCGCGCCCCCCGCCGGCGTCGCGCCGTCAGCCGTCGACATCGAAACCCTCCCCGGTCAGTCCCACGAACACGTCCTCCAGGCTCGGCCGCACCACGGCCAGCCCGCGCACGGCCACACCGTCCTCGACCAGGGCGGCGTTGATCCGCTCTGGCGCGTGCCCGGCCAACTCCGCCGTGACCCGGCCGCCCTCCGGCCGCACGTCGTCCAGGCCCAGCCCGGCCAGCACCCGCGCGGCCTGCGCCGCGTCCGGGGTCTCCACCCGGATCCTGGCGACCCGGCCGCCGCTCAGCGAGGCGATCGTGCCCTGCGCGACGAGCCTGCCGGTACGCATGATCGCGGCGTGCGTGCACATCTGCTCGACCTCGGCCAGCAGGTGGGAGGAGACGAACACCGTGGTGCCGTCGGCGGCGATCTCCTTGACCAGCGCGCGCACCTCGCGCGTGCCCTGCGGGTCGAGCCCGTTGGTCGGCTCGTCCAACACGAGCAGCTCGCGCGGCCCGAGCAGGGCGGCGGCGATGGCCAGGCGCTGGCGCATGCCGAGCGAGTAGTTGCGGTAGCGCTTGCCGGCGGCGGCCGAGAGCCCCACGCGTTCGAGCGCGTCCGTGACGCGCCGCCCGGCGGTGCTCCGCGCCGCCGCCGGGTCGGCCGCGTCGAAGCGCATCAGGTTGGCCGTGCCCGACAGGTACGGGTAGAAGGCCGGCCCTTCGACCAGCGCCCCCACCTTGGGCAGGGCCTGGGCCTGGGGCAGCCCGAGCACGGAGTAGTCGCCCGACGTGGGCGCCACGAGGCCGAGCAGCATGCGGATCGTGGTGGTCTTGCCCGAGCCGTTGGGCCCGAGGAAGCCGAAAACCGAGCCGCGCGGCACGCTCAGATCGAGCGCGTCCACCGCGACCTGGCCGCCCCTGAAGCGTTTGGTGAGTCCCTCGGTGACGATGGCGGCGTCCCCGGAGGGCGGGGCCGCCCCGAAGGGCGCCCCCGCTTCCTGCGTGACGGCGGTCACTTGATGCCCGCCGCCTTGGTGATCTCCTCCGGCGTGACCGCGCCGACCAGAAGGCGGCCGTCGTCGGTCACCAGGGCCGTGACGAGCTTGGTCTTGATCAGCTTGCCGGAGCCCCACGTGCCGCTCACCGGGGTGGCGGACTGGAGCACGCTGTCCACCAGCGCGCTCGGGTCGGTCTCGCCGCCGAAGCCCGCGCCACCGCCGCGCCCCTCGGGCGACCCGGGCGACGCGGACGACTCGGGCGATGCGGACGACTCGGGCGACGCGGACGACTCGGCGGGCCCGGCGGTGAGGTCGGACGCCGAGAACGGCAGGACCGCCACGCTCGCCCAGCCCTCGCCGACGACCTTCACCTCGCCCGCGACGTCCTTGGCGTGCTCGGCCCGCTCCTCCGCCTTGGCGCCGAGGCCGTCGTCCCCGCCGAGCGTCCGCTCCTCCACCTTGGCGCCCGCGGGCGGGGTGAAGGTGAAGTTCTCGGCGGCCGGGGGCGTGAACGTCACCTGGGTGAAGCCCACCTGGTACGCCGGCTCCGCCGAGCCCTTGGCGTAGACCTCGACCTGGAGGGGGACGTACGTCTCGCCGTCGAGCGCGATGCGTACCTCCTGCACCAGCGAGCCCTCCGCCTTGGGCGACAGGACGAGCTGGTAGACCGGGCGGCCCGCCACCGTCGCCGTGTTGCTCACGCGGACGGCGGTGTGCTCGTCGGCGGCGGCCAGCAGGCGCTGGGCCAACTGCTGCGGCGTCAGGTCGGTCGGCTGCGGCACGGGGGTGTGCTCCTGGCCCCCGGCCGGTTGCTTGACGGTCAGCTTGGTGGCGGTGTTGGTGGCGCTGTCCCAGTACCACGCCTGGTCGCCGTTCACGATCAGGTTGGTCTCGTTGAGCTGGGTCGGCATGGCCACCCGCAGCTTGTCGGCGGCGCCGTACCAGACCTTCACCTCGTGCGAGCCGGACAGCAGGCTCAGCGGTGACGCGGCGCTGGTCGCCGGCAGCGCGGGCAGGCCGAGCGAGGCCGTCTGCTGCACGGTGCCGGACATGGGCGGGACGCCGCCCTTCTTGCTGGTGGCCGCCACCGCGTCGGCCAGCAGTTGCTGGGCCGAGCGTTCGGGCAGCACGGGCTCGCCGCTCACCGCGGCGATCACGGGGCCGGCGCCGATCGCGGCTCCGATCACGGCCGCCGCCGCGATCGGGACTCCCCACCTCACGAACGTGCCTCTGCGCATCTCACTCCTTAACGGTATGTCGATGCCCAGAGCCTGCGGCATGGTTCCTGTGGCAAGCCTGAGACAGTCTGAGACGCCTCTCAGGCCGGCCGGGTCCGCGGCGGTGGGGAGCAGCCGTCCTGGCTGGCTAGAGTGCAGGTCGCGGCGCTGGTCCGGGCGGCCTGAGACGGCTCTCAGCCTTCTCAGCGTGGTCTCAGCGCGGGAACAGGAGAATTGCCACATGAGAGTACTTGTCGTCGAGGACGAGCGCCGCATGGCGGCGGCGCTCCAGCGGGGGCTGCAGGCCGAGGGGTTCGCCGTGGACCTCGCCCACGACGGCGAGGAGGGGCTGCACGCGGCCCGGCAGGGCGACTACGACGTGGTCGTGCTCGACATCATGCTGCCCAGGCTGTCGGGCTACAACGTGTGCAAGCAGTTGCGCGCCGAGGAGAACTGGGTGCCGATCCTCATGCTGTCCGCCAAGGACGGCGAGTACGACATGGCCGACGGGCTCGACCTGGGCGCCGACGACTACCTGACCAAGCCGTTCTCGTACGTGGTGCTGGTGGCCCGGCTGCGGGCGCTGATGCGGCGCGACGCGGGACGTCGGCCCTCGGTGCTGCTGGCGGGCGACCTGTCGCTCGACCCGGCCCGGCGCCGGGTGGAGCGGGGGCAGAGCCCGATCGAGCTGACGCCCAGGGAGTTCGCGCTGCTGGAGTTCCTGATGCGGCGGCGGGACGAGGTGGTGTCGAAGGCGGAGATCCTGGAGCACGTCTGGGACACGTTCGACACCGACCCGAACGTGGTCGAGGTGTACGTCGGCTACCTGCGCCGCAAGATCGACGCCCCGTTCGGCAGGAACGCGCTGCAGACCGTGCGCGGCGCGGGCTACCGGCTGGCGGGCGACGGTGGCTGACTCGCCGCTGGTCTGGTGGCGGCGCCAGGGGTTGCGCTTCCGGCTCACGGCGGCCGCCGCCGCGGTGCTCGCGCTGGCCCTGGCACTGTCGGCGTCGGTGCTGGTCAGCGTGCTGGAGCGGGCGCTGATGGACACGGTGGACGAGTCCACCAGGGCCCAGGCGCAGGCCGTGCGCGTGGCGGCCGACGCGGGCACGCTCACCAGCCCGATCACCACCCACGACGGCACGATCGTGCAGGTCATCGACGCGCAGGGGCGGATCACGCACGTCACGTACGGCACCGACCGGCTGGTGCCGCTGCTCGACGCCGGGGCCAGGGCCAAGGTGCTCGCCCACGGGAAGGCGACGCTGCTGGACGGGCGGCCGTACGCGATCCCCGGGTTCCTGCGGGTGGTCGTGCTCAGCGCGGACCGGGGGCTGACGGTGGTGGCGGCCCGGCCGATCAGCGAGATCCAGACGAGTCTGGTCACGGCCGGGCGGGTGCTGCTCGTGGGCACCCCGGCGCTGGTCGTGCTGCTGGCGGTGGCGAGCTGGCTCATGATCGGCCGTACGCTGAGCCCGATCGCGGCGCTGCGCAGGGGCGCCGCGGACATCACGCACACGGCCAGGTCGCGCCGCCTGCCGGTGCCGCAGTCGCGGGACGAGGTGCACTCGCTGGCGACCACGCTCAACGGCATGCTGGCCCGCCTGGAGGAGGCCGAGCAGCGCCAGCGGGCGCTGGTCTCCGACGCCGCGCACGAGCTGCGCAGCCCGCTGGCCAGCATCCGGCTGCAACTGGAGGTGGCGCTCGGGCACCCCGACGGGCAGGACTGGCAGGAGACCGCGGAGGGCGTGCTGGAGGACACGCTGCGGCTGTCGCGGCTGGCCGAGGACCTGCTCGCGCTGGCCAGGCTCGACGAACGCGGCGGCGTCCCCGCCCGCCGCGAGCCGGTCGACCTCGACGAGGTGGTGCGGCAGACGGTGGACAGGTACGCCGAGGCGCGCCTGGCCGTCTGCGACCCCGTCGTGGTGCGCGGCGACGCCCTCGACCTCAGCCGGGTGCTGACGAACCTCATGGACAACGCCGTCCGCCACACCACCACCAAGGTCGAGGTGGCGCTGACCGCCGACGGCGTGCTGACGGTCACCGACGACGGCCCCGGCATCCCCGAGCAGGACCGCGAGCGCGTCTTCAACCGCTTCACCAGGCTCGACACCGGGCGCAGCCGCGACGAGGGCGGGGCCGGGCTGGGGCTGGCGATCGTCCGCGAGACCGTACGGGCGCACGGCGGCACCGTCATCCTGGAGGACGCCGGGCCGGGGCTGCGCGCGGTCGTCACCCTCCCGCGGATGGCGTGAGCCATACCCGTCCTGTCGGGATCGGCCTCGGACCCTGGCCCGCGGGCGCGTGGCGTGTTAGTCACAGGTCATGCGCGCAGCACGCGAGAGGGCCTCTGCCACGCTGAGCGCCGCCCGCGCGGCCGTGCTCACGTTGCCGGGCTGGGCGCATACGAGAGCGCCCACAGCCCCGACCAAGCACAGCCCGGCACCGGCCCGGGCAGCCGGCCGTACGCGGTGCTGCCCGAGGGCGCGGGAGCGCTGGTCGTGGACGCGGGCGCCGATGACGTGCCGTGTGTGCGTCCCGGGCGACCGGATCTCGACGGTCGCCGTGTTCGACGTCCGGCCCCTGCCGGCTGACGCCGGGACGGCCTGGTCTCCCCGACGGGAGTGGCGGCCGGGCCGGACGGCGCGTACTACGTGTCCGACGAGGGCACGGTGGCGGGTTCCGGGGAGGTGCTGCGGATCAGGGGGTGATGGTTGGTCGGCGACGGCTCCGGGCGGGACGGGCGGCCGGAGGACCGGCGGCTCTCATGGCTCGGAACCGGAAATGGATCGTTCCCAATGCGGTCAGGCGGCTGTTCCCTTCTCTGCGGTGGCCAGGAAGTCCTGGGCGATGAGCGGCAGCCGACGGCGGGCGTGCACGACGGCGATGACGCGCCGCACCGCGGGTTCGAGCGAGCGCACCACCAGGCCCGCGCGTCCGGCCTGCTCGGCCAAGCCGCGGTACCACAGCAGCGACGCCTGCCCGTTGCGTACGGCCTTGAGCCAGCCGTTGCGTTCGTCGGTCTCGAGCACGACCACCGGGGTGACCGCGAACTTGCCGAACATCGCGTCGAGCTCTCTGCGCCGCATGCTGCCACGGGCGGGCAGCGCCAGGCGCATGCCGTTCAGCTTGCCCATGGGCACCGGGTTGGGCAGGTCGAGCCCGGGAGGTGAGATCAGGACGATCTCCTGACGTTCGAGTGGATGGGTGATGAGATCGGTGGGCACGGGCAGGTCCGTGAGACCGAGGTCGGCCCGTTGATCCCGGATGGCGCTGACGACGCCGTCACGGCCGTCGCAGCGGACGATGTGCACGCGTACGCCCGGATGCGCCGCCGCGTAGGCGGGAAGCAGGCGGCCGGCCAGGCCCGGTTCGAGGCTGGGTGTGGCGGCGATGCGGAGCTCCGCCTCGGTGACCGTGCTCTGGTTGGCCAGGCCCTCGATCTCGTGAACCGCGTCGAGCGCCTCCCTCGCCAGCTTGACCACTCGCCGTCCGTGCGTGGTGACGACCACCCCGCGACCGGAACGTGCGAAAAGGGTCATGCCGAGCTCGCGCTCAAGATCGCGGATCGCGCGGGACAGTGCGGGCTGCGCGATATAGAGCGACCTGGCCGCGTCGGTCATGGTGCGGTGCTCCGCAGTCGCGACCACATAGCGGAGCTGCTGGAGATTCATGCAAGAAAGCTAGGACACCACCCGCCGCCCGGACCGGGAGATAGCGGAGATCACCTCGAATGATTTCGGACTGTAACCGAGCACCGCTACATCCGTGACGGGTGATACGTCAGTATGCTTTTGCCCCAAATTTGCCAAGGGCCCGGCAAGTCGCCGCACAAAGCTGGGCATTGCGGACAACGGGGTAAACGGGGAGACAGTGTGACAGGGAACGGGCAATATCCACCCCCGCCCCCAGGGCCAGGGCAGCCTCAGCGGCCACCCTCGTTACCCTGGCCGCCGCCGGGCCACCGGCCGCCGGGGGGCGGGCAGGGGAGCCCGTACCCGCCGCCTCCTCGGGGGAATCCGTACCAGCACGCGCCGACTCATCCGCAGGGGCAGCCGTACCCGCCGCCGCCCCACGGGCCGCACGGGCACCCTGGGCCGCAGGGACCGCAGGGACCGCAGGGACCGCACGGGCAGCCGTACCGGCAGCCGCCGCCACCGCCCATGCCGCCACCGCCCATGCCGGGGCGGCAGTGGCAGCCGCAGCCGCGCAGGAAGCAGGGGATGGGCGTCGGCGGGGTGCTCGGTGTCGTGTTCGGGTCGCTGGCGGCGCTCTTCGTGCTGATCGTCATCGGGGCGGTGCTGATCGACCGGGCGGCGGGCTCGGACACGTCGACGCCGCTCGCGATCCCGACGTACGAACCGTCGGACGACCCCTTCGACCGCCACTCGGACCGGCCCTCCGACGACCCGTCCGACGAGCCCGCGGACCGGGAGACCGACGAGCCCACCCGGCAGCCGACCCGGGAGCCGGAGGAGCCCGAGACCACGGTCACGCCGCCCGCCACGGTCACGCTCGACACGAGCCTGAAGACCAACACCATGTACAAGGCCGGCACGCTGCCCCGGCTCAACTGCCGGGCGGGCAACGCCGGCATCCACAGCCACAGCCAGCTCAAGGCGCTGATCCTGAAGACCGGCAAGTGCATGGACCGGGCCTGGCACCCGATCCTGGACAAGCAGGGCATCCGGTTCAGCCCGCCCGGCTACGCCATCGCGTCCGGACGGGGCAGGGGCGCGTGCGGCGACTATCCGTCGGCGGGGAGCATGGTGCCGTACTACTGCCCGCGCAACAACACCATCTACGCCTCCACCTCGGCCATGGCCAGGGGCAACGGCAACACCCGCGGGTACGGCCAGATCATCTCGTGGCACGGCGGCATCATCAGCATGATGGCCCACGAGTACGGCCACCACGTCCAGAACATCACCGGCCTGATGGACTCGTGGTGGCGCTCGACCCTCGACTCCGGCAGCCAGAGCGGCAAGCTGGCGCTGAGCCGGCGGCTGGAGCTGCAGGCCACCTGCTTCGCCGGCATGTGGATGCGGTCGGTGGCGTCGTCGTACCCGGTGAACACGGCGGATCGCGGCCGACTGTTCTCGTTCTACGCGCAGGTCGGCGACTATCCCGGCTGGCCGCGCGACCACGGCAAGCCGGTCAACAACAACCGGTGGTTCCGGCAGGGGTGGGAGCGGAACAAGGCGTACCAGTGCAACACGTGGCTGGCGCCCTCTTCGACGGTCTCCTGATGGACGCGGGACGTTCATCTCAGCTTGAGTACATGTCCCTGTTGTCCATATAAGGGGACTAGAATCCTGGCAATCTTCTGCCTACGTGGGCAAATACCAGGTTTCTCCTGGTAAGGCATATAAGGAGCCAGTGTGAGCAATCGCGATGGGGATGAACCCGTGCCAGAAGGCAGGAAACGGCGCCCCACGCGACGATCGCGCTCGTCCACCGACCCCGGCTCCGGCACGTCGGCCAAGCCCTCGTCCCGCTCGCCCCGGCCCGCCCGGTCGCCCCGGTCGTCCGGCGAGCCCGCTCCCGACCCGGCCGACTCCCCGTCAGGCGCGGGGGCCGCGCCTGACGCCACGCCCACCCCGGACTCCGCCCCGCCCCGCGCGGCCTCCCCGGGCTCCGGAGCACCCGACGCGGCCTCCGGAGCGCCTGACGCGCCCTCCGCGCGGCCCCGACCGCGCAGGAGCACCGCGCCGGGCTCAGGACCGCGTGAGGCGGCCTCCCCGGGCTCCGGAGAGCGTGCCACGAGGCCCGTCAGGAGGCCCGCGAAACCCACGGCGGCCCGCGACGCCCGGCCCGACTCAGGGCCGGACTCCGGGCCCGACTCCGGGCCCGGCTCCGGGCGAGGCTCCCGACCGAACTCCGGGCGAGGCTCCGCGCCGGACTCGGGACGGGCCACGGGACGGGGCTCCGGGCAGGGCGCGCCGCGGTTCGCCAAGCCGCTCACGACCGGCTCCGTCCTGGGCTGGACGGCACTGTCCGCCCTCGTCCCCGGCGCCGCTCACCTGCGGGCCGGGCGCCGCCGTACCGGCCTGGTGCTGGTCAGCCTGTACGCGGTGGTGCTGCTGGCGATCCTGGCCTACGGCCTGAGCGTGCTCGGCGACCTGTCGAACGCCGCGCTGCTCGCCCGGGACGGCGTGCTGGTCACGGTGATCGTGGTCGCGTCAGTGTGCGCGCTGGCGTGGTTCGCGTTGGTGGTGTCCTCGTACGTGGCTCTCGGCCCCAGCAGGCTGCGCCAGCAAGGGCAGGTGGTGACCGGCATCGTGGTGGGCGTGTTGTGCGTGGCGGTCATGTCGCCGTTCGCGCTGGCCACCAGCAAGGTGCTGGCCGCGCGCGACACGATCGGCAGCATCTTCCGCTCCACGTCGGAGCCCGGCGTCCCCCAGGTGGGCCAGGACCCCGAGAACCCGTGGGGCGACAAGGACCGGGTCAACTTCCTGCTCATCGGCGGTGACGCGGCGGGCAACCGTACCGGCGTGCGTACCGACAGCATGAACGTGGCCAGCGTCGACCTCAAGACCGGCGCCACCGTCCTGTTCAGCCTGCCGCGCAACCTCCAGCACGTACGCTTCCCGGCCGGTTCCCCGCTGCACAAACAGTTCCCGCACGGCTTCATGGCCGAACTGCCCAACGGCGGCCTGCTCAACGAGGTCTGGCAGTACGCCAACGACAACCCGCAGATCATGGGCGGCAAGAACAAGGGCCCACAGGCCCTGATGGACGGCATCGGCCACACGCTCGGCCTGAAAATCGACTACTACATGCTGATGAACATGTACGGCTTCGCCGACCTCGTGGACGCCATCGGCGGCCTCAAGATCCGCGTCGAGGAGGACGTCAAGTGGGGCGGCCTGTACGGCACGGCGGGCACGATCAAGGCGGGCTACCGCAAGCTGACGGGCGAGCAGGCCCTCTGGTACGGCCGTTCGCGCGTCGGCAGCGACGACTTCTCCCGCATGGCCCGCCAGCGCTGCGTCATCGGCGCCTTCGCCCAGCAGGCCACGCCCACCGTGATCCTCTCCCGGTTCGAGCAGATCGCCGGCGCGGCCAAGCGACTGGCCGAGACGAACATCCCGCGTGACCTGCTGCCGCCGCTGGTCGAGCTGGGCGTCAAGGTCAAGGACGCCAAGATCACCAGCCTGCAGTTCGTGCCGCCGGAGTTCTACTCGGGCCGCCCCGACTGGGCGAAGATCCGCCAGGCGACGAAGAAGGCGATCAGCGACTCGACGCGCCCGCGCCGCGCCCAGACCGCGAACGTGAGCGCCTCCCCCAGCGGCACCCGCGCCACGCCGCCGACGCCCACGACGGCGCAGGCGCAGAAGCCCGCTCAGCCGTCCGCGCAGACGTCCGCACAGGGCCGTCCGTCGCAGACGCCGACCCAGAACACCCAGAAGGGCTCCCAGGCCATCGACGACCTCTGCGGCCTCTGACCGGCCGCGGAACCCCGCGGAACGGGCTCGGCGTCACACCAGCGCCGAGTTCTTCCTCGGCAGCAGCGCCAGGGCCCCGACGTAGAGGACGGCCGCCACGATGAGCAGGCCCTTGTAGCCGATCACCAGCGCCACGTACTCCAGGCACCCGCCGACCATGGCGCCCAGCAGGTTCGCGCCGAAGGACGTGGTGGCGTCGGCGGTCTCGGCGAAGCGCTTGGCGAAGACCACGTTCGCGGCGAAGATCGGCAGGAACGCCACCGTCACGGCCGCCACCGCGCGCAGCGGCAGTGGCAGCGACAGCAGCCACTCGTTCGGCACGAGCCAGGCCAGCAGCAGGCCCGCGAACAGCACGCCGTACATGACCGGCAGCGGCGGCATGCGGAAGCGGCGGGTCACCTCGACGGCGGCGAGCACCGCGACGAGCACCCCGGCGAAGACGATCGCGTTGACCACCCACGTGGTGCCGAACAGCAGCGCGAACCCGGTCACGCTCTTGGTCTCCAGCAGCATGAAGCCCACGCCCAGCAGGAACAGGTCCGCGTACGGGCGCATCCGCTGGTAGGGCCCGGCCACGACGCGCACCGCGAGCAGGCTGACGATGAGGATCAGGGTGAGCGTGATGATGTAGATCGGCGGGATCGTGGCGTCCTTCAGGTAGAGGAACGGCCGGTCGTCGCCCGCGGGCTCGGGGGTGCCGGCGGCGGCGCCCGGCCACTCGGCGGCGCAGCGCTGGTCGGCGGTGGACAGCCCGGCGGTGATCACGGCCTGCTGGCCCGCGGTGCTGACGACGTCGACGCACGGCTTGTGGCCGAAGGCGTTCTGCATGGTCGAGGCCAGGCGGTCGACCAGCCAGCTCTCCCGGTAGTAGTTGTACATCGAGAACGTGCCGCCCGGCCTGAGGTGGTCGCGGGCGGCCCGCATGGCCTCCTCGGTGAACAGGTAGCTCTCCAGGCGCAGCGAGCTGGCGCCGGAGACGAGGGTGAGCGAGTCGGGCAGCGCGAAGAGGATGAGGTCGTACTTGGCGGCGGTGCGCTCAAGGAAGGCGCGCCCGTCGGTGACGTGGGTGGTGACGCGCGGGTCGTCGTAGGGGCGGTCGGGGTGCGTCGAGCCGCCCAGCTCGCGCAGCTTGGGGTCGATCTCCACGGCGTCGACGCGGGTGGCCCCCTTCGACAGGGCGATGGCCACGTCGGTGCCGCTGCCCGCGCCGACGATGAGCACCTCTTTGGGCGGCTTGGTGGTGCGTTCGTACGGCAGGCCGTACTGGGCCTCCCATTGCAGGCGGGCGGCGGCGGGCACGGCCTGCTGGTGCGGGATGCCGTTGACCGCGATGTCGGTGACGGGGACGCCGAGCTGCGTGAGCTGCTTGGTGGTGACCTTGTAGTACGGCGACCAGATGGCCCCGGCGGTGAGCGTCTCGGTCAGCAGCAGCCCGACCACGCCCAGGGCGGGCACGACGACGAGCCCCACGTACAGCGAACGCGGCCGGGGCACCAGCAGCAGCGCGTAGCAGACGGCGGCGATCAGCCCCCAGAAGACCGGCGGCGCGCTCAGGAAGGACAGCGCGGTGAACGCCGCGATGCCGGTGAGGCTGCCGATCAGGTCGTAGCGGTACGCCTCCAGGCGGGGCAGCTCGGGGAAGCAGCGTCCGACCAGCTCGGCGGGGCCCATGAGCACGACGGCGGCGGCACAGAAGATCACCGGCAGGATCGCCCAGGCGGGCGGCCCGCTGGTGGACAGGCTCGTCCAGTACAGGACGCCCTCGGTGTTGCGGTCGACGGTGACCGGGAACAGCAGCACGACGATGACCAGCACCGCGAGCACGACGGGCGAGTAGTACGGCTGCCGCCGCGAGCGCCCCACGCGCAGGAAGCCGAGCCCGATCCCGAGGAAGGAGCCGAGCAGCACGAAGTTGGTGAAGTAGCTGAGGTGGACGATGTTGGATCCGGTCCACCGGATCAGCGCGAGTTCGAGGAAGAGCATGAAGGCGCTGGCGAGCACGAGCCTCGGCCGCACCGCCAGCCAGTGTGCCTTCTCCCCGTCACCGACCGGCTTCTGCGCCTGGAGCGTCATAACGCCTCACCGTAGTGAACTGAGCGAGAACAAGGAAGTCTCGCCGCTCGGAAGAAATGACGTCCGCCCGTGCCCGGCCGCGCGCTCGTCGCTAGGCGTGCTCCCGGTTGAAGACGCGCGTCCCGATCGCCAGCGACACCACCGCGAACACCACGGTGACCGCCACGCCGACGCCCACGGTGCCGGTCACGTAGCGGCCGTGGAAGAGGTCGCGCAGGGCCTCCAGCACGTACCGGAACGGGCTGAGGCGGGAGAGGCCGTCGAGCCAGCCGGGCGCCATCGACATCGGCAGGAACGAGCCGGACAGCAGGACCAGCGGCACCACCGCCGTGGTCATCACCGGCGGGAAGAGCTGCTCGTCGATGGTGAGCGCGATCGCGTACGACAGCGCGGCCAGGCTCGCCCCGAGCACCATGACGAGCACGAACCCGCCGGCCAGCCCGAGCGCGGGAGCGCGCAGGCCGAAGGCGAAGGCCACGGCGAGCAGCAGCGCCGTCTGGACGGCCAGCGTCACGACGTTGTCGAGCACCCGTCCGAGCAGCAGCGCCAGGCGGCTGGCCGGGGTGACGCGCAGCCGCTCCAGCACGCCCGTGCGCTTCTCGAAGACGATCCCGAAGCCGGCCATCCCCGCGCTCATCAGGCCGAGCTGGACGATGAGGCCGGGCACCAGCGTCTCCCAGGTGCCGAACGTGGCGAAGATCGGCCCGAACAGCACCAGGAACAGCAGCGGCTGGATCGCGCCGAAGACGAGGCCCACCTTCTGCCGGAGCGTGGTGCGCACGCCGTGGCGGAACAGCACCCAGGTGTCGCGCAGCATCAGGCCCCCGCTTCCTGCACGGCGCTCTCCTCGCGCAGCGACCTGCCGGTGAGGTCGAGGAAGACGTCGTCGAGCGTGCGGCCACCGGTCTTCAGCTCGGCCGGGGCGCCCTGGGCCACGATGCGGCCGTGGTCGATGATCAGCACCCGGTCGCAGAGCGCGTCGGCCTCGTCGAGGTAGTGGGTGGTCAGGAACACGGTCATGCCCCGGTCGGCGCGCAGGGCGCGGATGTGGTCCCACAGGCCGGCCCGGCTCTGCGGGTCGAGGCCGGTGGTGGGCTCGTCGAGGAAGAGCAGCACCGGGTGGTGCAGCAGCGCGAACGCGATGTCGAGGCGGCGGCGCCGGCCGCCGGAGAGCGTGGCGGGGGCCTTGGTCTCCTGCCCGGTGAGGTCGAGGGCGGCCAGGACCTCCTCCATCCTGGCGGCGACCGCGGGGCGGCTCAGGCCGTACAGCATGCCCTGCAGCTCCAGCTCGCCCTTGGCCGGGGTGAAGGACGGCACGCCGCCGCCCTGGGCGACGTAGCCGATGCGCCGCCGCACCTGCCTCGGCTCGGCGAGCAGGTCGTGGCCGGCCACCGTGGCGGTGCCGGCGGTGGGGCGCAGCAGGGTCGTCAGCATGCGCATGGTCGTGCTCTTGCCGGCGCCGTTCGGACCGAGGAACCCGACGATCTCGCCGGGCGCCACCGAAAGGTCGACGCCTCTGACGGCCTCCGCGCCGTCCTTGAAGGTCTTGCCCAGACCCGAAGTCTTGATCATTTTATCGCCTCCAAAATTTAAGTAACCACAATTTTGGAGCCACTGCAAACTTGATACGATGGGCGGCATGCGAGAGGGGCTGCGGGAGCGGAAGAAGCGCGAGACGAGGGAGCGCATCTCGGACATCGCGACGGGCCTGTTCATGGCCAAGGGCTTCGACAACGTGACGGTGGCCGAGGTGGCGCAGGCCGCCGACGTGTCGGTCAACACGGTGTTCAACTACTTCAGCACCAAGGAGGACCTCTTCGCCGACCGGCAGGAGGTGGCGGTCGACCTGCCGGTGCGGGTGCTGCGGGAGCGGCGGCCGGGAGAGAGCGTGGTGCGCGCGTTCCGGCGTGACTACCTCGACGCGATCGACACCCGCGACTGGCGCCACGGCCTCAACGCGGGCAGCGACGTGTTCGCCAGGATCGTCAACGACAGCCCCGCGCTGGTCGCCCGGATGCGCGAGGTCGGCGTCGGGCGGGAGCGCGCGCTGGCGCGGGCGCTGGCCGACGAGTTCGACGCCGACGCCGACGACCTCGCGCCGAAGATGGCGGCGGCGTACCTGCTCGGCACCACGCGCATCCTGACCGAGCACGCCGTGGCGATGCTGCTGGCCGGCGAGCCGTGGGAGCGCGTCGCGCCGCTGCTCAGGACGCAGGCGGAGCAGGCGTTCGACCTGCTGGAGGCGGGGCTGAGGGCCTGGGGAGGCCCCACCGCGACCCTAGTAGTCGCCCTCCGAGGCGGCGCCGATGATGCCGACCGTGAGCCCGAGCGCGACGAAGAGGAGCATGAGGATTAGCAGCGCCGAGCTGACGATGCCGCAGATGCGCCCGGCCTGGATGTGGCCACGGTTGTCGTAGTAGTAGCCGCTCGCGTCGATCTCGCGCAGCGCCTTGTTGCCCATCGACCAGGCGAACGGACCGATGAAGGTGCACACCACCAGGCTGAGGATGCCCAGCACGAGGATCGTGGTGCCGTTGGGATGGCTCTGCGGGGGCTGGCCGTAGGGGCCGGGGCCGTAGTTGGGGTAGGACACCGTCGCTCGGCTCCCTCTCTTTGGGGCAGGTGCGATTTTATACCACAGTCTCCCGCTTGATCATGTTGCGTCATCATGGTGGGGCACAAGATCCATGCCTTAGGAGCCTGCCCCCGTGCGTGAACGCACTCGCGACTTCCTCTCCCATCGGCACTTCCAGCGGTTCATCATCGCCGTCATCCTGATCAACGCGGCCACCCTCGGCCTCGAGACCTTCCCGGCCGTCGTGGAGCGCTACGGCACCGTACTGACCGTGGTCGACCACGTCGCGCTCTACATCTTCGCCGCCGAGCTGGCCGCCAAGCTGTACGTCGAGCGCACCGCCTTCCCGCGCGACCCCTGGAACCTCTTCGACACGCTCATCGTCGGGGTCGCCTTCGCCTCCACCACGGGCGGCCTGTCGGTGCTGCGCTCCCTGCGCATCCTGCGCGTGCTGCGGCTGCTGTCGGTCGTGCCGAGCCTGCGCCGCGTGGTCTCGGCGCTGCTGCGGGCGATGCCGGGGATGAGCTCGATCGTCGTGCTGCTGTCGCTGGTGCTGTACGTGGCCGCCGTCATGGCCACCAAGCTCTACGGCGAGACCGCGCCCGACCGCTTCGGCAGCCTGCCGACCTCGCTGTTCACCCTCTACCAGACGATGACCGGCGACGACTGGGGCAACATCGCCCGTGAGGTGATGACCCGGCACCCCACGGCCTGGATCTTCTTCGCGACGTTCATCCTGGTGTGCACCTTCGTGGTGCTCAACCTCTTCCTCGCCGTCGTGGTGAGCGCGATGGACGAGGAGAACGCCGAGGAGCGGGCCGCCATGGAGAGCTCCACGCACCAGGCCCAGATCGCCCTGGCGGACTCCGCCGACCAGGCCCGGCGCGCGCTGGAGGACTCGGCGACGCATACGCAGCGGATCCTGGACGAGCTGGCCGAGCTGCGCAAGGAGGTCGCCGAGCTGCGCGGGCTCCGCGCGGAGGCGCCGCCGGCGACGGCCACCGGCGGCGCGCGGAACAAGCGGGGCCGATCGGG
>NZ_BAAAZP010000006.1:0-2991 GCF_039536965.1 Nonomuraea antimicrobica
TGGACGAGGCCGTCCTGCACACCGCCGAGCCCCGGCTGCGCGCCAGGGGCGAGCACGTGCGCGGCGCGATCGAGGGCCTGTGCGGCCGTCCCGACACCGGGTACGCGATCCTGCTCGCCGGGGCGGAGCCAGTCGCCGCGCTCGACCCCGGCCAGGCCGCGCGCATGCTGACCGAGGCGGGCCGGCTCGCCTGGACCGCCGCCGACCTGTCCAAGGTGGCCGAGGCGGGGCGGCGGCTGGCGGTACTGCCCCCGGTGGAGGACACCGCCGCCGCGGGTGCCCGGCTGATGGTCGGCCTGGCCGCGCTCCTGGCGGGCGACCCGGGGCGGGCCGCCCGCCCGCTCCGCGAGGGCCACGCGCTGGCCCAGGAAACAGCACAGGCAAAGACCGGGGAGGCGGCCGGTCCGCTGAACCTGTGGACGGCCGCGGGCGCGGCCATGTTCCTGGGCGCGGACGCCGAGGCGCTCGACCTGTTCACCGCGGCGGCCGTTCGCGCACGCGGCTCAGGAGCGGTCAGCGCGCTGCCTCTCCTCCTCGCGCCGCTGGGCTCGTTGCAGATGTGGACGGGCCGCCTCGCCGCCGCCCGCGCCACCGCGACCGAGGGGCTCCGGCTGGCGCTCGACACCAGGCAGGACAATACGGCCGCGCACCACCGCTCGGTGCTCGCCTGGATCGCGGCCGTGCGAGGGCAGTCCGAGGAGTGCCGTACGGAGGCGGAGGCCGCGCTGGCCCAGTCCATCGGGCAGCGGCTGGGCCCGTCCGCCGGGATCGCGGCCTGGGCGCTGGCCCTGCTCGACCTGGGCCAGGGGCGCACCGCGCAGGCGTGCGACCGGCTGAGCGCCATGGCGGACGCCGCCCCGGGCGAGGGCCACCCGATCGTGAAGATCTTCGCCGCCGCCGATCTCGTCGAGGCCGCCGTCCGCACCGGTCGTCCAGAACGCGCGAATGCGGCCCTCGACCTGCTGCGGAGCTGGGCCGGACCGGTCCGCTCGCCCTGGGCGCACGCGCTGGTGGCCCGCTGCCGGGGCCTGGTGGAGGAGGACGCGGTCGAGGCCCGGTTCACGGAGGCGCTGTCGTTGCACGCCGAGGCGGGGCGGCCGTTCGACACGGCCAGGACCGCGCTGCTGTTCGGCGAGGCGCTGCGCAGGCGACGGCGGCGCGCGGAGGCACGACGTCACCTGCGCGCGGCGTGCGAGGCGTTCGAACGGCTGGACGCGGCGCCGTGGGCGGAGCTGGCCCGCGTCGAGCTCCAGGCGACGGGGGAGAGCGCGCGCAAACGCGACCCGAGCACGGTCGCCGACCTCACGCCGC
This sequence comes from Nonomuraea antimicrobica, assembly GCF_039536965.1. Lineage (NCBI taxonomy): Bacteria > Bacillati > Actinomycetota > Actinomycetes > Streptosporangiales > Streptosporangiaceae > Nonomuraea > Nonomuraea antimicrobica. Next base: position 1,312 of record NZ_BAAAZP010000006.1, read on the forward strand.
AGGAGTCGCAGATCGCGCGCCTGGTCAGCGAGGGCGGGACGAACAGGGAGATCGCGGCGCACCTGTTCCTGAGCCCGCGCACGGTCGACTACCACCTGCACAAGGTCTTCGTGAAGCTGGGCCTCTCGTCGCGGGCCGAACTCGTACGCCTGTCGCTGGAGCACCCCGACGCCCTCGGCGGCGCCCGCTGACCTCCCCGGACCAGGGGACGGGACTGTGCACTTCACCGATGCGACGGGGTGCGGACGGGCCGCATGGTGGTGACACCGACCCCGGAGGGATGAGCCCTGATGAACCCGACCGACGTGATCGTCGTAGGCGCCGGACCGACCGGCCTGATGCTGGCGTGCGAGCTGGCGCTGGCGGGCGTCCGCTGCCGGATCCTGGAGCGGCGCGCCGAGCAGCCCAACATCACCCGGGCGTTCGCCGTGCACGCCCGTACGCTGGAGCTGCTGGACGCCAGGGGCCTGGCCGACGAGCTGCTGCCGCACGGCGTGCCGGTGCGCGAGATCCAGCCGATCCCCGGTGCCACCCTCGACCTGAGCACGCTCGACACCAGGTACCCGATGCTCCTCATCGTCCCGCAGAGCGGCACGGAGCGGGTGCTGGAGAGGCGCGCCCGCGAGCTGGGCGTGGAGATCGTCCGCGGCGCGGAGGTGACCGGCCTGCGGCAGGGCGAGCGGCAGGTGGTGGTCGAGCTGGCCGACGGACGTACGGAGACGGCCGGCTACGTCGTCGGCTGCGACGGCGCCCACAGCCGGGTACGCGGCCTGGCCGGCATCGACTTCGCCGGACGGCAGTACGAGACGCACATCCTGCTGGCCGACGTACGCCTCACCGAGCCGCCGCAGGACACCCTGTCCGCCGCGGCCGGGAGCGAGGGCGTGGTCATCATGATCCCGTTCGGCGACGGCTGGTTCCGGGCCATCGCCTGGGACCGGCTGCGCGAGCAGGTGCCCCTCGACGTGCCGCTGCCGATGGAGGAGATGCGCGACGCCTTCCTGCGCATCGCCGGCACCGACTTCGGCATGCGCGAGCAGCGGTGGAGCTCCCGGTTCCTGAGCGAGCGCAGGCAGGCCGGCCGGTACCGCGCCGGCCGTGTGTTCCTGGCCGGGGACGCCGCCCACGTGCACTCGCCACTCGGCGGGCAGGGCATGAACACCGGCATCCAGGACGCGATGAACCTCGGCTGGCGGCTGGCCGCGGCCGTACGGGGGCAGGCGGCCGCCGGGCCGCCGGACGGGCCCCAGGACGGGCTGCCGGACGGGTTGCCAGACGGGTTGCCGGACGGGCTGCTGGACGGGTACGAGCGCGAGCGGCACCGCGTGGGCGCGCAGGTGCTCGCGTTGACCGACGCGTTCAACCGGCTGGTGCTCGGCCGCTCGGCGGCCCGCCGCGTGCTGCGCGGTGTGGCGCTCCGGCTGCTCCTGCGCTTCCGCCACACCCACGCACTGCTGGCGGGGAGGCTGACCGGCCTGGCCATCGGCTACCCCGCCCCCAGGCACGCCCACCCCTGGACAGGGCGGCGGATGCCCGATCTGCCCTGCGCGGGCGGGCGGCTGTACGAGCTGCTGCGCGACGGGCGGCCCCTGCTGCTGGACGCGACCGGGTCCGGCGCGGCGGCGCGGGCGGCCGGGCTCGGGGGCGGCGGGGTCGCCGGGGTCGGCGGGGTCGGCGGGG